>NZ_JBQNBU010000004.1:0-68044 GCF_052169795.1 Catonella sp. | reverse complement strand
AAGGGAAAAGAAGGAGTAAGTGATGAACTTCGTGCTAAGATTTTAGAAACTTCTAGAATAATGGGGTATGTGGAAAATTATGCGGCAGCTTCGATTAAAAGAAAAACTGAGAGAATAGCCGTAGTTCTCCCGAAAGGTAAATGGGAGAAAAAAATGTACTTCGACTATATTTGGCTTGGAATTAAAAAAAGTGCAAAGGAATTAAAAGGGTTAAATGTAGAAACCATACCTTTTGTATGTGATGACGAAGAACAACAGCTCACCCAGCTTAAAGAAATAGCTGAAGCTGGTTCGGGTGAGTATGGCGGGGTTATAACAATCTCATTTACAAGAGCCCCTGAAGTGCTTATGCAGCTACAGAGGTTATTGGCACAGAATATAAGGGTTTTGGTTATAGATGACCATATTAAAAGTCCTGAAGGGCTTATCTGTATTCATCCGAGAGAAGTACAGGTAGGTAAAGTCGCAGCTGAGCTTGCTACTCTTATAACTCCTGAAAAAGGTAGAATATTGGTGTCGAGCGGTCGTTCGGATTCAAAAATCCATGAAGGTCGTTTGAACAGTTTTTGTAACTATATAAAAGAGCATAAGCCGGAGCTGGTCTTAGAGTTTGTAAAAGGTTACACAAGAAAAATGAATCCAAAGGGTGAGCTTTACCAAAATGCCTGTAAAGCACTTGATAAGTATGATGATGTGTGTCTGATGTATGCCCTTACTTCACATGACAATGTAGCCTTTGTAGAAGCGGTTGAAAGAAGGAAAGGAAATAAAAATGTAAAAGTAATCGGCACAGACTTAAATGAGGAAACTTTAGAATTTCTCAAGCAGAAGAAAATGGTGGCAGTTATAGACCAAAACTCTTATAAAAAGGGTTATATTGCATTTAATGCTATGGTTGACTGTCTTATTAAAAATATGGCTGTACCGGATGTGATGTTCTGCAAAATTGACATTGTTCTCGAAAATAATGCGGAACTTTACAATGTACAATAGTTAATGTTTGATTATGAAAGGTTTTGTACATATTTTTCTGTCTGATAAGGATGTACAAAAAACTCATATATATAAGTAAACATAAAAAAGGAGGAACATTTTTATGAAGAGAAAGTTTTTACAAAGAATTGGGGTTGCAGTAATTTCCGGTGCTATGGTAATGTCAGCACTTGCAGGATGTGGAAATACTGCAAAAACAGACAAGTCAACAACTTCCGGTACAGCTAAATCAGCATCAACTAAGTCAGGGACAAGTAGTGCTGCAACAGGTTCTGATGCAAAGAAGTTCAGTGGAGTAAAGCTTGTATACTGGTCAAGCTGGGAAGCTACAGAGCCACAGGGCATAGTTATTGCAGAGGCTATTGAGGCTTATGAAAAGGAGACAGGAGTTGACATTGAAGTTGAGTTTAAGGGACGTAAGGGAATTAAAGAAGGTTTAATCCCGGCTCTTGATGCAAATCAGCAGATAGACTTCTTTGACGGACAGGGCAACAAGAGCAATTACGGTGACCGTATTATAAGTCTTGAGGATATAGTTAAAGAGCATAATTATGAGCCACGCTCCAATCCAACTATGATGGCACTTTTTAGAAGCTATAATGATGGTGTGTTGAAAGAAATACCTTTCCAGTTTAAGGCTAACTCATATCTTTACAATAAAAAACTTTTCAAACAGGCAGGTATTGAGAAGGCACCTGCTAACTGGTCTGAGTTCTTAGATGCTTGCCAGAAGCTTAAGGATGCAGGTATCACACCTATTACTACTGACGATGCTTATGTGCCACAGGCATTTGGTATGCATCTTGGAAGACTTGTAGGAAGTGAAGGTTTGAAGAAAATCGTAAATGAAAACGGTTGGGACAGACCTGAGGTTTTACAGACAGCTAATGACCTTGCAGACCTTGCAGCTAAGGGATATTTCTCAGAGCTCGTTGCATCAAACGTATATCCTACCGGACAGAATACAGAGTATGCAACAGGAAAGGCAGCTATGTACTGTGTAGGAACATACATGGTTAATGAGGTTAAGAACATTACAGGACCTGACTTTGAATGGGGCTTCTTCGCATATCCTGAGGTAAACAACGGAATTAACGGAACAGAGGCTATGGTTATCGGTGGACAGAGCTTTGCTATTACTTCAAAGTGTAAGAATCCGGAAGCAGCTTTTGGATTTATCGAGAAGATGACAAGAGGCGAATTTGACGAGAAGTTAGGTAGAGAAAGTATCAGTATTTCTGCAGATACAGAAAATAATAACTGGCCTGAGCAGCTCGCAGATGTAAAGCCTTACTTTGACAACTGTAAGGAGATTATGGGTGGAGCAGAAAGCAATCCTGATATTACACCTGCATTAAAGGAGAACTTAATTAAGCTTTACTCAGGTAAAATCACAGGTGCAGAGTTTGTTGCCAACATGAAGACAGCTGCAGGAAAGTAAGACTAAGGTCGTATTTATAGTCTTATTTACAACAAATATGTGATTTGTACTTAGATTTGCAAATGTACATAATAGGGGCAGGCAGGTAACGGATTGTTATTTGACCTGCCCGTTTTATAAGTTACTTATCCCAAACCGGGTTTATACTAAAGTAGTCTGTTCAGAAGGGGAAATATTTATGAAGCGCAATAGAAGTATGATTTTAGCATTTACTCTTCCCGCAACATTATTGTTCATTGGAGTATTTGTCTATCCTATAATCAGAACTGTAATCATGAGCTTTTTTAGGATTGTGGAGATTACAGATCCGTTTAGTCAGTGGGAATTTAGAGGAATTGGTAATTATATTGATTTATTTAGTGCCTCATTGTTTAGGCAGTCTCTTATCAATATAGGAAAGATATGGACAATAGGTGGATTAATTACACTTGCATTCTCATTGCTATTAGCTATAATCCTTACAAGCGGAATAAGAGGAAAGGCATTTTTTCAGGCAGCAATTTATCTGCCTAATGTAATTAGTGCCGTAGCAATGGCAACTATGTGGATTCAGTATGTATTTAATTCTTCTTATGGATTTTTAACAACATTTTTTAATATGTTGGGCTTAGAAAAACTTGCTAAAATACAGTGGTTGGATGCAGAACATAAATTCTGGGCTCTTCTGATATCCTACTGCTTCGGAATGATAGGCCACCATATGCTTATATGGATAAGCGGTATAGAGAGAATCAGCAAGGAATACTACGAGGCATCAGGAATAGATGGTGCCAATAAAGTTCAGCAGTTTTTTCATATTACCCTTCCTCTTCTTAGAGGTATTTTAAGAACAAATATTATCATGTGGTCCATAAGAATAGCAGGATTTTTTATCTGGTCACAGCTCTTCTCTCCACTTACAGCGGATACATCCACTGTAGTTCCTATGGTATATATGTATACCAAGGTATTTGGAGCGGAAACAGCAGATATAATTTCCCGTGATGCCGGAGCCGGTGCGGCTATTGGTATAATTCTTTGTGTTTTAGTCTTGATTATATTCAAGCTTGCAAACAAATTTATTAAGGACGATGATTTAGAGTTCTAATAGTCAAATATGAAAGGTTAGATTATGAAAATGTTTAAAACTGCAAAAAAAGAAAAAAATCCCGTTCCTTTCAACTTAAAAAAGGAAATCAAGCTTTTACCGGGATATATAATTATAATTACCTGGATTCTTTTTACAGTAGTTATACTTGGATGGGTAGTGGCAGCGAGTTTGTCAACTACAGCAGATATATTTTCAGGTGATATTCTTGGATTTAAGACAGGACTTCATTTTGAAAACTATAAAAAAGCCTGGGTATCATCAAATGTGTCGGTATTCTTCACCAACTCCCTTATTTATGCAGTACTGTCATGTGCATTTCTCATCTTGATTTGTGCGCCTTATGCCTACGTACTTCAGAGATTTGAATTCTGGGGAAGAAAGACAATAACATCAGCGCTTGCAGGTACAATGGGTATTCCGATTATAATGGTTATTATTCCTCTATATACCTGGGTTGCAAGAACCGGTGTGCTGGGTAATGCATTCTCAAACAGAATAGTCCTTGTAGTACTGTTTGTGGCTGTAAAAATACCATACACAACTACTTTTCTTATGGCATACTTTGCCAATATTTCAAAAGCCTATGAAGAAGCCGCGGCTATAGACGGCTGTCACCCTGTAAAGACTTTCTGGAAGATTGTATTCCCTCTTGCGCAGGGCGGAGTAGTAACGGTAACAATCTTTAATTTCATAGCAATATGGAATGAGTATTTCCTCTCTCTGTTATTCGTAAACTCAGAGAAGCTAAGACCTGTAGCACTTGGTCTGTTCTCAATGATTAACGGAATGAAGTACAGCGGAGACTGGTCAGGCTTATTTGCATCAGTAATCATTGTATTTATTCCTACTTTTGTGCTTTATCTGGGATTGTCTAAGAAGATTATAGGCGGAATAACAGGAGGCGTTAAGGGCTAAATATGAGTATGGGAAAAGCTGTTTCTGAAAAATATTCTATGATTTTAGTAAGCTCAATGGAGAAGGTGTTTACAGATAAAGAGCCTTTATATTTTCCTGAGCGCTGTGCTTTTCAGGGACTTTTTGGGGAAAATGTATCCTTTCAGTTAGCAATCAGGGCAGATATAAGGAGAAAAGAGAAGGTAAGGCTTAAGGTGTACAGTGATTTAGAGCCATACATAAAAGTAAGACGTGTGGCTTTGGTTCCATCTGAATATCCGGCTCATCCGGAAAAGGACGGAAATTATCTTAAATGCACACCGGGGCTTTATCCTGATTTATTAAAAGAGCTTGATGAAGATGGAGAAACAGCTATTTTACCGGGTATTTGGCAGAGTTTTTGGATTGATATTGATATCACAGATAAAATAAAGGGTGGTATTCATCCTGTAAGAGTCTGTGTATTAAAAGATGATGATACAGTCGAAGTCGAAGTTACTGCCAAGGTTGAGGTAATTCCCATACCACTTCCCAAACTCACGCTTTACCATACAGAGTGGTTTCACAGTGACTGCCTTGCTGATTATTATAAGGTTTTGCCGTTTAGTGAAGAACACTGGGAAATTTTGAAAAATTTTATAGAAGTATATGTAAGGCGTGGAGGAAATACAATTTTAACTCCGGTATTTACACCGCCTTTAGACACTGAGGTGGGTGGTGAGCGTACTACGGTACAGCTTGTTGGTATATCCGAGAGTGATGGAAAGTATAAGTTTGATTTTAATAAGCTTGAAAGGTGGATAGCTCTGTGTAGCGAGGCAGGAATAGAGTATTTTGAAATTGCTCATTTCTTTACTCAATGGGGAGCAGGCTTTGCACCTAAGATAATGGTAGAAAAGAATGGCAAATTGATAAGAAGATTTGGCTGGGATACCCCTGCTGTGGGTGAATATACTGTATTTTTAGAGCAGTTTATTCCGGCATTAAAGACATTTTTATCAGAAAAAAATTTGCTTGATAAAACTTTTTTTCATATTTCCGATGAGCCAAGACAAGAGCATATTAAAGAGTATGAAAAAGCAAGGCTGTCGGTACTTCCTTATTTGAAGGATTGCAAGATAATTGATGCTTTGTCGGATTATAAATTTTATGAAAAAGGGCTTGTGGATATTCCTGTATGTGCCATCAATCACATAGAGCCTTTTATAGAAAATAATGTTCCGCATTTGTGGAGCTATTATTGTACCTCTCAGTATGAACTGGTATCAAACCGCTTTTTCTCTATGCCTTTAGCAAGAACCCGTATTTACGGGGTTTTGGTGTATAAGTTTGGAATGGAAGGAATACTTCACTGGGGATTTAATTTTTACAATAACCAGTTTTCAAAAAAGGCTATTAATCCATACGAGGTAACTGACTGTGGAGGCAGCTTCCCTTCTGGTGATGCATTTTTGGTGTATCCGGGAGAGGGGGGAAAGCCTGAGGAGTCTATACGTCTTATGGCTATGAATGAAGCCTTACAGGATTACAGAGCACTTAAACTGCTTGAAGCTAAAATAGGAAAAACAGCGGTAATAGAGCTTTTGGAAGAGGGATTGTCAGAGCCTCTTACCTTTTTTGAATATCCAAAATCACCTGAGTATCTTATTATGCTCAGACGTAAGATAAGCAGGATACTTACAAGTGATGAAAAGGTTTAATATGAAAATGGAAAATACAGAAGAAAGAGTAATCAGAGAGCTGTCTACACTTAATGCAAATATTGAAGAAGCCAAATTATGCTTAAAATCAGTTGAGGTAAATCAACATTTCAGCTTTGGCACATGGACAAGCAGACAGCATTTATTTCTGGTTTTAAGAGCAGGAAATGAAAGCGGATACGGAGAATGTGTTATCAGCGTTAATAACCCTGAGGTTTCATTAGATGAAAATCATAATAATATCAATATGCTTAAGGGGTTAAGTATAAAAGAAGCATTCTCTCTTTTACGAACAAAGCGGGGTATTTTTCCTGAGAATATAGTAGAAATGGCAGAGATGGCATTAATAGATCTTGCAGGCAAATGTCTGAAAAAATCGGCACTGGATGTCCTAGGACTTAAGGAGAGAAAGCCGGTTTGTGGAGTTTATGTTATCCTAAGTGATAATCCTGAAGATGTTGCTAACAAAACAGGCTTTGCTATAGCTAATAAAAAGTCAGAGTTTATAAAGGTTAAATTGTTTGGTGATGTAGAACTTGATAAAAAGATTATAAAAGCAGTAAGAGATAATTCTAAAAATCATGATACATTTATTATAGGGGATGTAAACGGAGGATATAAAAATATAGGAGAAGAAAAATCCTTAGAAAACATTGCAATTTGCCTTAAAGCCCTTCATGAGGCGGGACTTGATGCCTGTGAAGATCCGGCATATATAGACAATGAAGAATGGGTAGAGCTTCAAAAACAGCTTCCTGATTTGCCACTTATACCTGACTATCCTCTAAGACCGTCAAGAGAGGCGGTAAATAAGATATTGCCGGGTATGGGTGGAATCTATAATATTCATCCGGATTCGTCAGGCTCTATAATAGATGCTGTCGAACTGGCAAAGAGAATATACGAAATAGGTGCCAAGCTTATGATAGGTGATGACAGTCTTATAGGACCTGCGGCTACAGTGTGGCAGCAGATAGCAATAGGGCTTGGAGCAGAATGGGTAGAAGCCACCGAAAAGGAGAAGGAAAGCAGATTTTATTATGATGCGGTGGAGGATATACCCACAGACAGCAGAAGTAATCCTATTTCAGTTAAGCCCTGCTATGGTTTTGGAATATATCTTGATGAAAAGAAGTTGTTTAATTCATAAATCAGATAATTTATGTTGTAATAATTTGGTTTAGATGAAGCGGATAGAAGGAGAGTGAAGTAGAGAATATGAATTTGGTATTTGTTTTTGCAGATCAATGGAGAGCCGGAGCCATGGGCTATGCTAACGAAGATCCGGTATTAACCCCTCTTATGGACAGATTTTGTTCAGAGTCAACCTATTGTGATCATGCTTTCAGTACATTTCCGGTCTGCTCACCTCACAGGGCAAGTCTTATGACAGGAAAATATCCGCTATCGGCAGGATTTTTTACAAATTGTAAAAAAGGCTTGCCTTTAAGGCTTGGTGATGACGAGATTTGTGTAGGACAGGTGCTTAAAGAGGCAGGCTATGATACAGCCTATATAGGAAAATGGCATTTGGACGAGCCTGAGCAGAACCACTGTGAGGAACCAAAGTCAGGTGCAAGGGACTGGGATGCATACACTCCTCCGGGAATAAGAAGACATGGCTTTGACTACTGGTATTCTTACGGAACTTGTGATACACATTTATCACCTCATTACTGGCAGAATACGGATGAGATGATTAAGGTAAACAAATGGTCTCCTGAGCATGAAACCGATAAGGCTATAGAATATCTCTCAGAAAAACGCGATAAATCAAAACCGTTTGCCCTCTATATGTCATGGAATCCGCCACACAGCATTTACAGTGAGGTTCCTGAAGAGTATCTGAAGCTTTATGATAAGGTAAAACTTAAAAGTAATGTATGCTTAAAGGATATTCATCATCATACGGGAGAAAATGCTGCAAGGACAGAGGAAGAAATGATTCTTACTACCAAGCAGTATTATGCGGCTGTAAGCGGTCTTGACAAGCAGTTTGGCAGGTTGGTTGATTACCTTAAAGAGAATAACTTATATGATGATACCCTTATTATTTTATCTGCGGATCATGGAGATATGATGGGATCGCATGGTCTTATGGGAAAGCATGTATGGTATGAAGAATCAATCAGAATACCTTTTGTAGTACATATGCCGGGTAATGATAATAAAAGATGCAGTACCTGTATAGGAAGTCAGGACATGATGCCGACTGTCTTAGGGTTGTTAAATTGTCCTATACCTGATACGGTAGAAGGCGAAGACTGCTCAAGATTTATAAAGGGTGAAGAGGATGAGGAGAGAGTAAGCTTTATCTGTGCCTCACCGGGAAGAGCAGATTTTGTTGAAAAATTTAAGAAAGCGGGCAAAAACCCTGCAGCCTATGGCTGGCGTGGAGTAAGAACTAAAAGATATACCTATGTGTTAGAACTTGGATATGATGTGATTTGTAAGCCTAAGAGATATCTTTATGATATATTAAAAGATCCGGAGCAGAAAAATCTGCTTGATTTAGAGGATGAAGAAAATAAAGAGCTTGCCAAAAAACTTGAAGCAGAGGTTATAGGCTGGATGAAGCGTCAAAACGACAGTTTTCTTGATAACTGGCTTAAGGAAGCAGATAATGAATAATACAGAATTGTTATGGAGTGATTTTTGCAAACATTTCGTATATAAAAATGAGGACTACCTAAAAATTGCAGATTTTTGTATTAAAAACTGCGAAGAAATGAAGGATATAGCTGTAAAAACAGCAGATGAAATAACAGAGCATACATTCTTATTCAGGCTTCCATGGGATATGGAGTCTACAAGTGAAGCAGTACATTTTGATGGAAAAATAAAGTGGAATTACTGTCTTAACGAAGATCAGGAATTTATTTTTCAACTTAACAGACATAGATACTGGATATGTCTGGGACAGGCTTACAGGCTTTACTCAGATGATAAGTATGTTAAAGCATTTACAGAGCAGTTACTTGACTGGATAAGCGAAAATATTGAGATAGAAAAAACTGATAAGATGCTTTGGAGAACCCTTGAAGCAGGACTGCGTGCTGATTACTGGGTACGTGCAATGGCTCTTTTTGCAGACAGCCCACTTATTACTGAGGACGTAAAGGAAAAGTTTTTCTCTGCTTTAGCGGTACATGCAAAGCATTTGGCAGAAAATCCGAAAAAAGGTTTTTCGATAAAAAGTAACTGGGGCGTAATGGAGTATACAGGACTGTATGTACTCTCACATATACTTAAAATTTCAGAGTATAGAGAAACTTCTGTTCATTTCTTAAAACTGGCATTACGTACACAGATACATGATGACGGAATGCAATGGGAAGCTTCTCCTATGTATCATAATGAGGTACTGGCTGCTTACCTTGAAGTTTTAAGAGTGGCTAAGCTTTACGGGGATGAGCCGTTTTCAGAGGAAGAAAAGCAGATTATAAGAAATATGGCTCATGCTACTTTTAAGAGAACATATCCTAATCACCATCAGCTTATGACAGGGGATTCAGACGATACCGATGTAAGAGATTTGTTAAGTCAGGCAGCGGTTATATTTGGTGATAAGGTTCTTAAATTTGCAGGCTTTACACAGCTTGATTTTGAAGGTGCCTGGCTTTTCGGAGTTAAGGGAATAGAAGATTATGAAAAGTTAGAAACCTTAGAAATTCCTGCAGGACTTGTGACCTTACCGGAAAGCGGCGAGGCAATCTGGAGAAATTCCTACAATGAAGACTCTGATTTTCTGTATTTTAGAAACGGCAGTCTTGGAGGAGGTCATGGTCATCAGGACAAGCTTCATGTGGAGCTGTGGTTTGACGGAGAGCAGATACTTAGAGATAGCGGACGTTACACTTATAAAGACATAGAAGAAAGATATGTACTTAAGGGTGCAAAGGCTCACAATGTACCTCTTATAAATAACAGCGAATACGCACCTAGTGTAAATTCTTGGACTTATAAGAATCTGCCGCCTTCACTTGGCAACATTTTTACTAAAAAGGGTGACTTCTTATTATTTGAAGGTGTTCACTGTGGGTACATGGAATCGGGAGTGTTGCTTAGAAGACGGGTTGTAGCACCAAGGTCTGATATAATTATTATCAGTGACGAAATTATCGGAAACAAGGATAATATACTATCACAGCATTTTGCTTTTGCTGAAAATATCAGTCTTAAAAGAGAAAATAACCTGATAATCGGCAAAGGAGATAAATGTGAATTTATTATCAAAAGCTTTGATGAAAATGGAGAAGTGGTACAGGATATTGTCAAATCTCCGGTATCAAGGCATTATAATCAGATAGAAGAAAGTGAAGCCCTTAAGATAAATACAGAAGACTCATATTTTTTAACTACAATAATTGTAAAAACTGTCATAGGTGATAAAATAGAGATTACCAAAGAGAAAGTTTATAACTATACAAATGGAGTTATACTGAAGGATACTGAGGTACAGGGTTATTTGATTTCAAGAGGGAAAGAGGAATACAGCATTGTACTTCTTAAGGATGATGTAGGTAACGGAAGAGATTTAAACGGCATAAAGGGAGTGTACGGGCTTGGACAAGCTATGGTCTGTGCTCTTCATAAAAAGGATGAATGTATGACAGTACTGAGGTGGTAGATGAAACGGTACTATATTTAGATTACAGCGAACAAAGGGATAAGAAGGTACAAGGCTAGCCTGTTACCTGCGTTAGTAAGATAAAAAGGAGATTGGATAAGTGGAAAAATGGATTGATGTTGATTTATTACAGAATTATCCGGAAGCTTCGGATGAGATGGTAAAAGATGCTCTTGATACCTGTACAAAACAGGTTAAGAACAATCTTCCTGAATTTGAGGAGCATTTTCCTCCTGCAAACAGTGAAGGAAATTTTTATAAACCGGACATTAATACAGACTGGACAAGCGGTTTCTGGACAGGAGAAGTTTGGCTTGCTTATGAAAATGCTGCAAATGCTGAAGATAAGGCATTATTTGAAACAGCAGGCAAGAAACAGGCAGATTCATTCTTAGAGAGAATTAACGTAAGACATTATATAGATCATCATGATATGGGATTTTTATATATACCGTCCTGTGTTGCGGCATATAAACTGCTTTCTTATGAGAATGGAAAGGAAGCGGCGATAAAGGCTGCCGACCAGCTTGTAAGCAGATATCGTCCTGAAGGAAAGTACATTCAGGCCTGGGGAGAAATGTGGGCAAGGGATAATGCAAGACTTATCATAGACTGTATGCTTAATGTACCGCTGTTATACTGGGCAAGTGAGGTTACAAAAGACGGACATTATGCGGAGATAGCTAAAAACCATATCCTTACAACAATGAAGTATGTTATAAGGGATGATGATTCTACCTGGCATACAATATTCTTCGATCCGGACAGCGGTGAATTTTCTCATGGCGCTACCTGTCAGGGATATAAGGATGCTTCAGCCTGGGCAAGAGGGCAGGCCTGGGGAGTTTACGGAACTGCTATAGCATATAAAAATACAGGTGATAAAGAATATATTAAGTACTTTGAAAGAGTATCAAAATATTTTCTCAGTCATCTTCCAAAGGACCTTTGTCCATATTGGGATTTAAGTTTTGGAGATGGGGATGAGGCTGAACAGCCAAGAGATTCTTCATCAGCAGCAATCGCAATCTGCGGATTCTTAGAAATGAGCAAGTACCTTGATGAGGAGAAGGCGGCATATTATACATCGGTTGCAAGAAAACTTATGCACTCTCTTATAGAGAATTACCAGGTAAAGGATAAGAGCATATCAAACGGTCAGCTTCTGCATGGAACCTATGCAAAGAAGACACCGTATAACACCTGCAACAACAGAGGGGTTGACGAATGTGTTATATGGGGAGATTACTTCTTTATGGAAGCACTTACAAGACTGGTAAGAGCGGATTGGGAGATGTACTGGTAAACTAACTACAGGAGTAGAAAGATGATTAAATTAAAAATTGTAGGTAAAGACGAAAGAGAAAAGGCCTGTGGCTTTGAAGGTGATGACAAGGCAGAGCTTGTTTACTGCAGTGAATACCTTGACGGAGACAGGATAGTGCTTGATACGGACAGAACCGGAAGATACTGTGTGGTACGCTTTGAAGACAGTATGAGAGAGGCATTTATATATGTGCCGGGTAGAAATGTGGCATTCTTTATACCGTCTGCAAATAACAGGCCTAATTATTCTCCTAAAAGCTTTACAGGAGCAATGCATTATATAGAGGCACGTTATGCAACGGATGAGGAAATAAGCAAGGTAAAAAATCTGGTATTAAATGTATATGACCAGCATGAAAATGCTACATTTTATCCTCATGCATCAGCAAACGTGGAAACCAGAGGAGAGGCGGTGTTTGCGGCAAGAAATGCCGTAGATGGAATGTATGCCAATTCTTCACATGGAAGATACCCATATCAGAGCTGGGGCATCAACAGAGATCCAAATGCTGCCCTTACCATAGATTTCGGAAGAGAAGTGCTTATCAATGAACTAAGGCTTACACTTAGGGCGGATTATCCTCACGATAATTACTGGGTAAGTGCAACCGTTAGCTTTGATGATGGAAGTAAAGAGGTATTAAAGCTTGAAAAATCAGAAAAACCACAGTGCTTTAAGATAAAGGAAAGAAAGATTAAGAGCTTTGTGCTTGACAAGCTTATAAAGGCAGAGGGCGAATCTCCATTCCCTGCACTTACACAGATTGAAGCCTGGGGAGTTGAAGCGTAGCAATATCACCCCATAGTCACAGACCTAAAACAGTTTATCCTACTGTATTATTCGGAATAAGAAGTCTGTGACCTATGACGTGAATAATTTGAGTTAAATTTTCATTTATAAAAGGAGGACAAAATGGATATAAGATATTCAGCAAATCAGAGAGATTTTAAACGTTATACTACAGAGGAAATCAGAGGAGAATTTCTGATTGAAAATTTATATAAGAAAGATGAAGTGGTAGCAGTATATTCACATGTGGACAGAATGGTAACTCTTGGCTGTATGCCTGTAGAAGAAGCAGTTTCCATCAGTAAGGGAATTGATGTCTGGGCAAACTTCGGTACCGACTATTTCCTTGAAAGACGTGAAATCGGTATTTTCAACATAGGCGGTGCAGGAAAGATAAAGGCTGACGGCGAAGTTTTTGAAATGGGCTATAAGGACTGTCTTTATATTACAAAGGGTACAAAGGAAGTAACATTTGAAAGTAACTCTCCTGAAACACCTGCTAAATTTTATATGGTAAGTGCACCTGCCCATACTTCATACAAGACTACCTTTATACCTATAGAAAAGGCGGCAAAAAAACCTCTCGGAAGTATGGAAACCTCTAATAAAAGAGTAATTAACCAGTTCATACATCCGGATGTGCTTAAGACCTGCCAGCTTTCAATGGGTATGACTGTGTTGGAGCCGGGAAGCGTATGGAACACAATGCCTGCACATACACATGAACGCAGAATGGAAGTATATATGTACTTTGAAGTGCCTGAAAATCAAGTGGTATTCCATATGATGGGAGAGGGTACAGAAACAAGACATATTGTTATGCAGAATGAACAGGCTGTTATTTCACCATCCTGGAGTATTCATTCAGGTGCTGGAACTTCAAACTATACCTTTATATGGGCAATGGGCGGAGAAAATCAGGCATTTGATGATATGGACAATATAGCAACAACAGATTTAAGATAGGAGAAAAATATGGAAAACATAATGAAACAGTATGATTTGACCGGAAAGGTAGCACTTGTTACAGGTGCTTCCTACGGAATAGGCTTTGCTATTGCAAAGGGACTTGCCTCGGCAGGTGCAACTATCGTGTTTAACGATAGAAAAGAAGACCTTGTGGAAAAGGGTATTGAGGCTTACAAAGAAGAGGGAATTAAGGCTTACGGTTATGTTTGTGATGTAACTGATGAGGATGCGGTAGAAGAGCTTATAAAGAAGATAGAAAACGAGGTAGGTGTAGTTGACATACTTGTAAATAACGCAGGTATTATTAAGCGTATACCTATGTGTGAAATGAAGGCAGCAGAGTTCAGAGAGGTAATAGATGTAGATCTTAATGCACCATTTATAATGTCTAAGGCTGTAATTCCTGGCATGCTTAAAAAGGGACATGGAAAAATTATAAATATCTGTTCTATGATGAGTGAGCTTGGAAGAGAGACAGTAAGTGCATACGCTGCAGCAAAGGGCGGTCTTAAAATGCTTACAAAGAATATTGCATCTGAGTTCGGTGAGCATAATATCCAGTGTAACGGAATAGGACCGGGATATATAGCAACACCTCAGACTGCTCCTTTAAGGGAGAAGCAGGCTGATGGTTCAAGGCATCCTTTTGATTCATTTATTATAGCTAAAACTCCTGCGGCACGTTGGGGAGAACCTGAGGATTTGGCAGGACCTGCAGTATTTTTGGCATCAGATGCATCTAATTTTGTAAATGGTCATATTCTCTATGTAGATGGAGGAATACTGGCATATATTGGAAAGCAGCCTTGATAAATATAATAATAGCGTATTTACACCATAGGTAGCAGCCGTATGTATTATCTTATCTATGCCTATGGAGTGATATAAATAACATCTGTGTTAGGGGCTGTCTTATTTATTAATGTGGCAGCCCGATTATTTTATATTTTGTAAATAATTGAGGTTTAGTATAAAACAAAGGGGATTCATTATGAAACTTAGGGGAATAACAAAAGCGGTAAGTCGGATTATGGTATTTGTTTTGTGTTTGCAAGCATTAATGCCTAACGTTCCAATTATGGTAAAGGCATCTCCGACAGGAGGTGGAACTGTCACACAGTATACACCGGGATTTCATGTGAAAGAAGATACCGGTATGACCATACTGCAGTTAGCACAAAAACCGGACTATTATCAGAATAACTATGAAAATACCTTGGATAAAAATAAAATTCCAGGGACAACAGTATTAGCTTACAATGATGTTGATGTGGCAAAGGCAGAAAGACCACTTATTGCATCGGCATGGAAGGGAGCAAAGCTTGATGAGAGCAATTTTATTGCTGCGGTGCAACAGACAGAAGAAGTGACAGCACAGAAATCCTATTTTACTATGGAAGACCAGCTGGCTTGTCTGGGTGCAGGTATCAACAATGTTTCGTCTGATACAGGGAGAGAAGTACATACTATCATTGAAGATTATAAGTTTGATGACATAACGAAAGATAAGGCAGTGCTTAGAATTTCTAAAAAGCCTGTAAAAGCATGGGAAAAGTTTTTTCCGAATAATGAAATTTTCACATTTAATGATGTGGATAAAGATAAGGGAAACTTAAAATCCAATAAGTTTTGGGCATTTATTTTGCCGGCGGGCTTACAGAAAGGAAACGGCTATCATTTTAAGGAAAATGAAAAAGAGTTTAATTTCCGTTTCGTTGAAAGTGGTGATGCTACAGTGAAAAAGAATTATCTTCAATTATGGTTGAACCATGGCACAAAAAATGATGCCTCTTATGAGTATAGTGTGTTTAAAGAAGTGAATGATAACAGCAATCAAAAATTGGTGCGTGAATATATGGATGATAATAAAGCGATTACAATTTCAAATACGAAAGAGATACAAGCCTCTTTTTATAAACGAAGAGATACAGTAGCTGCAAATATTTGGGCGGAAAACGGCGGTAGTGTAGAGCATGGTGACATTTCAAATTTTAAGGTAAATGCGAAGAGTTCGGTTATGATGAGAAAAAAAGCCGGATTATTGGAAATTGCAGTTTCAGATCCGACAGGAACGAAAGATGGAACTATTGAACTTGAAATTGACTCAAAGGGGTATGATGTTATTTCTAAAGATTCTAATATTACAGAGGATTTTTCCGTTCAGGGAAAAATAAAATTAATAATTGATGTAACGGGAAAAAATGGGGAAACCTCTAAGATTACAATTAGTACTATTCCTAAGGCGGTTGATGAAAATGCGACAAGTATTGACATTGTAAGAGGAAATTCCGAATTACTTCCGGTTCCTGCAGGCTTTGAAGTACCACTTCAGTGGACTACTTATTTTAAAAGAGCAGATGGAACTCCGATTAAAACGGTAGGAAGTGCCAATAAGAAAGATGTATTGAAAGCGGGAGAAGAAGATAACGGACGTTCGGAAGGAATCGCATCTACTTCTCATATCGCAATCATTGAAGGTATTGACGGAGGTGGACTTATTACAGCACGTGAGAAGGGTGTTGTTTATGCTAAGGTGACGGATAAAAATGGACAGAATAAAGAGTGGAAAGTCAATATCTTATTTGAGGATAAAAGTAAGCTACCGGTAGTAACCAAGGAAGATTATGAAAGGCTTAGAGGGAAATGGGTTTCCTTATTGGTAGGACGAAATTTAGATAAAGATGATACAAGCGTTATGGAAACCGTAAACAATCTCAATACACAGGCGAAGGAAATATGGAATCGTTATGTCTATAAAGGACAAAATGTGTGTAATGATATTCCTTGGACAGAGAAACCGCCTAAAGAAAATCCAAATATTGAATATAAAAGAGATGCTGTGGAATTTAGACCGGCATTTCAGAATGTTCTTCTTATGGCAAAAGCATATCGCACAGAGCATGGTGACTTATATAATAATCCGGAATTATTAAAGGACATGATTAATATTTTGGAATGGCTTACAACTAATTGTTATTGCCCACAGTCACAGACGGATAACTGGTGGACTTGGGAAATTGGTATGCCAAAAGACATAATTCCAACATTAATTCTTTTGTCTGATAAATTAACAAAAGAGCAGAAAGAAAAATTTACTGAAGGAGTAAGATTTTTTCAGCCTGATCCTTATCATGGTGGTGCAATCGGTACAGGTTCTACCCATGTATTAGGATATCGTATGCAGTATGCGGCAAATCGTATCGACAATTCTGTAACTGCAATGGGGCTAGGTTTATTGCTTGAAGATAATGAATTTATGTATCTTGCAAGTTTAGCCTCATCTTCTGTACTTGAGTTTGCAACAGTGAAGGATAATACTTTATTGGCAGCAGAAGGATTTGAAAACGGATTTTATAAAGACGGTTCTTATATTGACCACTCCCGTACCCCTTATGCCGGCTCTTATGGAGTAGTTGTATTGGAGGGTATAGTTAATATTTCATCTATTTTAGGAGGTTCTCCTTGGCAGTTCAATGCTGATAAAACAGAGATATTAGAAACAATCTTTGTAAATACATATGGAATTAGTATGTATAAAGGTTTAGTTTTGGAGATGTTACGTGGAAGAGCCGTTGCAAGAGAAAACGTAACAGGAAAAACAGTTGGTCGTCAGATAATGACTTATGTAATTAAAACCTTAGATTCTGTTGGTGCAGAAAAGAAGGCAATCTTACTAAACTGCTTAAAGAGCTGGTTATCAGCAGATGTAGAGTATATAAGTACTCTAAAAGAGTTAAACGAGCTTTTTGTGAAACAAAAAGCTCAGGAAATATTAAATAATAGTGGTATTTCTGCTGATCTTCCAAGTATGCATAAAAATTTTCCTCTGATGGATAGGGCAATCCACAGAACAAAAGATTGGCTTTTTGGTCTAAGTATGTATTCCGAGAGAATCCTTAATACGGAAATTATGAATGGGGAGAACTTATACGGTTGGCATCAGGGTGACGGTATGACTTATCTTTATGGAAAAGATAATACACATTACACTGATAATTACTGGAATACGGTGAATCCGTTCCGTTTAGCCGGCACAACAACCGTTTCTAAAAATATAGGAAATGGAGTAAAAGACAGTAGTGGTTTTTATCAAGATGGAGATTATACCTCTAAAGAAGATTGGGTTGGAGGAAGTGAGTTATCAGACTGTGGTGTAAATGGAATGTCGCTTTCCGGATACAATGATTCTAAAACACCGTATGAGCCGAACCTAAAAGCCTTAAAATCATATTTTATGTTCGGTGATGAAATCGTATGCTTAGGTAGTGGAATTAGTGATAACGGAAGTAATTTTATTACCGAAACAACCGTTGAAAATAGAAAGTTAAATGATGCGGCATCGAATAAAATCACAAAAGACGGAAATGAGCTTACTCTTAATCCGATTTCTGTAAAAGTAGCAGAGATTGTAGAAAAAGAAGGCTTAGGTAACGGAGAAGGTTCCATGGTGGGAACCGATTTAAATGATACAAAGTGGGTTCACATGGAAGGAACTGTTCCTGAAGACAGCATCGGTTGGTATTTCCCAAAAGGTACAAACAAGCTAAAAGCAAGAAAAGTAGCAAGTATGGGTAATTGGGGAAATATTAATCTTAAAGTTTCTGCAGATGTTGTGAAGAACTATTTTGAATTATGGTTTGATCATGGTAATAATCCACAGAATGAGGAGTATTCCTATGTTATATTGCCAAGAAAAAGTGCGGCTGAAACCGAAACATATGCAAAGAATCCAACTGTAGAAATTTTGGCCAATACGACAGATGTGCAGGCGGCAGGTTATAAAAACAAGAGCATTATCGGAGCAAATTTCTGGCAAGATAAGGAGGCGAGTGCAGCCGGAATTACTTGTAATAAAAAAGCATCTGTAATTATGAAACAGACAGGAAACACTTTAGAAATCGGAGTATCTGATCCGACTATGAAGAACACCGGAAGTATTGAGGTGGAAATTGATAAAACCTATGTAAGTGTGGTAAGAGTGGACTCGAATGTAACGGTATCCAATGCCAATCAAAAAATTCACCTCAGTGTAAACACAAAGGGAAAAAATGGAGATACTTCCGTAGCTATTTTAAGATTAAGAGAACTTTCGACAGAAGAGAACGAAAGTGGTTCGAAAACGCCACAAGCTCCATCTTCACCGTTCGTACCGGATGCAAAAAAGTATGAAAAATCGACATCGGAGAACAAACAATCATCTGATAAAAAGGCTAAAGAAAAAGAGAATGTTGAAAAACCGGTGACAGAGAAGATTGACGAAAAGAAAGAGCAAAGCATAACTTCAGAAATTTTTGTTCAGGCAGAGAGTGTTATCAGCAAAAAGAAAGAAGATAAAAAGACAGTGGTACTTACTGTAGAGGTAGGAAAAGAAACTGTTGATTCAGCTATTAAGCAAGCGACAAAGGGAGAAACGAAAAAGGTTGTAGTTAATCTTGGACTCTCCATTCCAACTAAAAGCACTCTTAAAGAGTTGAAAAAATTGGAAGAGATTAAAAAAGTGAAATTGAATTTTATTGTTCCACAAGATTTAGAAAAGAAAGGAACAGTAAAGATTACGGATATCCGAATGGAAAAAGAAGTATTAAAAGAGATTATTAAAAAAGGAGCAGACTTCAATATTTCTGTGCAAAATGAAGAGAAAAAGAATCTGTATTCATGGTCTATGAATGGAAAGGATTTAAAAGAGGCAAAGGCAGATACAATCAATTTTGCATTGGATATTGTTTCGCTAAAAGATTCCGAACCGATTAAATCTTTAGTAAAAGAGAAAAAAGGAGAAATAATTTCTTTCGCCCATGTAGGAAAACTTCCAGGAACTGCAACTATAAAAATATATGATACGGATAAATTTGACTATACTAAAAATCAAAAACTCTATGTATATTATTACAATGATAAGAAAGAGAAAGTTGAAGAAACTTACTACAGTAAAGGAAAATCTCTAGGAAAAGGAGGAATAGAATTTAAGATATCACATTGTTCCGACTATGTGCTGTTACCTAAAAAATTAGGAAAGAAATCTGTAGTATCCTTGATGGAACAGATGTCAGTGGTTTCCAAATTAAAACTTAAAGTTGGTGAGAAGAAAAATGTTTTTATCAATATTGCAGAGGGTGCTAAATTTAGCTGTAAGAGCGGTAATACAAAAGTTGTTACCGTTAAAAACGGTGTGGTAAAAGGAAAGGCTGAGGGAGAAACTGTTGTTAAAGTAACTGTAAAAATTAAAGGGAAAACATCTGTTTATAAGACAAAAGTAAGAGTAAAAAAATAAAATAAATCTAAGACTGTTTAAGGTTTATTAAAAAATAGGGTTGTCGCAAAAATGTGACAGCCCTATTTAAAATTTTTTTGAAATGAAATAAGTGAAAAAATTTTCTAAGCCCAAATTATGAAATATAATTTTTAGATTCTTTAATATAATCATCACAACTATGTGATACTTTACCTTTTGCCCAAAGTCCGGCAAGATTAATCTGTCCGGAGCCATATACGGCCTCTTTTGCACCGTCAATTTCAGGATTCACATACTTATGAAACCAAGTTGCAAGCTCATATCTTAATTCAGCGGCTTTTTCACTGTGAGTATCTTGTAAAAGCAGATTGTTTTTTTCATCAGGATCGTTAATCAAATCATACATTTCATCAGGGCCATAAGGATAGCGTTTGATATATTTAAATTCTTTGTTTCTTATCATACGGTTTGGACCATATTCATCAAGGACTATGATTTTATCATCTTGTTCATAATCAAGTCCTTTTAAGGCTTTTGCAAAACTTCTTCCGGGTAGGGTTTCATCCTCATAATCTTTAATTCCAATATAGTTTAATAAAGTAGGCATAAAATCGTAAGCTGAAACAAGTGAGTCACATACTTTATTCTCTGGAATAATACCAGGATGTGAAACAATAAAAGGTACTTTAACAGAACTGTCGTACATATTGATAGGAAAAGTCCCATTACCCTTTCCCCAAAAACCATGATGTCCACAACTAAATCCGTTGTCACTTGTAAATATGATAAGGGTATTTTCTCTGATTCCTAAGCTTTCAATCTTTTTTATAATTCTTCCGATGTTGGTATCCATAGCTGTAATTGCGGAAAAATAGCCTATTAGATTGGAACGGATATCTTTGGCGACTTCTTTTGTTAAATAAATACTGTCAGGATGCTCTTTTTCTTTTGGAATGGAATGAAAAGGACAGTCTTTATATAAATCCGTATATTCTTTCGGGTGATTATTTAACCATGGAGAATGAGGTGCTGTATAGCCGATTGTTAAATAAAAGGGCTGTTTACCGGCATATTCTTCTATAAACTCTATAGCATCATCTGTTATTACATCTGTTACATATCTAGGTTCATTGTAAAGTTTACCGTTTTTAATAAGTGGAGCATTATAGTAAGGGCCGCCTCCGGACTTATGAGCAAACCAGTGAGAAAAGCCTTTTTGAGGTTTTGCACTGTTCCCCATATGCCATTTTCCGGACAAGCCACATACATATCCATTATCGGCTAAAACTTCTGTATATGTCTTCATGCCTTTTAGGTATTCAATTTCTTCCTGTTCTTTATTATCATCTCTAAGCCAATCATGTATACCATGCTGCGAAGGGATTCTACCCGTTAGTAGAGAGGCTCTTGCAGGCGAGCAGACAGGTGATGCACAGAAAAAGTTGTTAAACATCATTCCTTCTTTTGCCAAACGATCTATGTTTGGAGTTATTATTTCATCATTTCCTGCACAACCCATCGACCAAAATCCCTGATCATCGGACAAAATAAAAACAATATTTGGATTTTTAGTATTCATAATTAATTCTCCTGTATTTCCCAAAACATACCATAAATAATATGTATACACTATCATATAATAGGTGATTTATGTTGTCAACATCACTGGAAAAGTCAAGGATGCAGTAGGATTTATTGTTTATCTCTCTGTTGGACTTGTTATTGTATAGAATAACATCTATAATATTTATAGATAAATAAAAGATATATGAAAGGTGATCTCTTATGCCTCCAATAAGTGTGTTAATTAAACCTGCATCTAGTCAGTGCAATATGGCCTGTGATTACTGTTTTTACTGTGATGAATCATCTAAGCGTTTGCAGTGCTCTTATGGATTTATGGATGAAAAGACTCTAAAAAATACAATACGAAAGACCTTGCTTAGGGCAGATGGTATGGCAAGTTATGCATTTCAAGGGGGTGAACCTACCCTGTGTGGATTGGATTTTTTTAAAAAAGTTATTGCCTACCAAAGGCAGTATAATAAAAATAATATTCAAGTTTATAATGCACTGCAGACAAATGGTTTCGCACTAACAGATGAATGGTGTGTTTTCCTAAAAGAGAATAATTTTTTAGTGGGATTATCTGTGGATGGAACGGAAGAAATACATAATTCGCTGCGCCATACAAAAACAGGGCAAGGTACATTTCAAAGAATACTTAAGTCCTCAAAACTTATGGATGATTATAAGGTTGATTACAATATCTTGACAGTTGTTACTGCAAAAGTGGCTAAGAATATTTCTGAAATATATCAGTTTTATAAAAGTAATGGATGGAACTATCAGCAGTATATTGCTTGTCTTGATCCTCTTGATGAAAAGCGTGGAAAAGAAGTTTATTCATTGACTCCAAAACTTTATGGACAGTTTCTTACTGATTTATTTAATCTTTGGTATAAAGATTATAAGAGAGGAAAAGAGCCTTATATACGCCAGTTTGTGAATTACATAAATCTTGGAGCAGGGGCTATGGCAGAATCCTGTGACCAAAGAGGAGTCTGTGGTATTCAGTATGTGGTAGAGGCAGACGGTAGTGTATACCCTTGTGATTTTTATGTGTTAGACGAATATCATCTAGGAAATTTTAATGAAAACCAGCTTGATAAGATAGATGAGAAGAGAAGAGAAATAAGATTTATAGAGCGTTCTCTTAATTTAGGTTTAAAGTGTAAGGATTGTTCCTATTATAGGCTGTGTCGTGGGGGTTGCCAGCGTTGTCGTGATTTAACCCCTGATACAGGGTTGTATGAAAATTATTTCTGTGAGGCATATAAGGTATTTTTTGATAACTGTTATGACAGGATTATGGAAATAGCAAAAAAAGTATGACCTATGCTGCTTATAGAAGAAATAATGATTTCATTCAAGACTTTAGAACAAGAAATTTTAAAGAATTTTGGCAAAAAATTTGTAAAAATATTGACTTTTTTTTGCCACCTTTTTGGGGTAGTGTGTAGGCTATAGTATAGATACGGATTTGGAGAGAATATGTTGAAAAAAATTTTAATTAAGAGCATAATGATAGCATTCATGCTGGGAGTGTTTTGTGGCGGCCTTCCAAGTAAGGAGGCAGATATTAATAAAATAGAAGCAGTCTATGCAGCTGAAAAAAAGATGGCAGTCTGCACAGCTGAAAAGCTAAGAATAAGGACAGATGCAGGAATTAATTTTCCTCAGCTCACATCCAATGGGAATAAAGTTTATCTTCTTTTAAATGAAAAAGCGGAAGTAAAAGGTGAGAAAACAGCTGCAAATGGACAGAAGTGGTATAAAGTCACATTCAAATTCAATGGGAAAAAGGTAACAGGCTTTGCTTTGAGTGATTTTATAAAAATTCAGGCCGAAAAGGATAAGACAGAAAAAAAAGAAGAAAATAACTCAAAAAATAATATATCTTCTGATGTGAAGTTAAAAGAAGTTCCTAAATATAGCTATAAAGCAGAAGTGAAGATAAAAGGTCTTCGCCTCAGGACTGATGCAGGTACGGATAAGGCTCAGTATAAGCTTGATAATCAGGGTGTTGTATTACCCAATGGTCAGGCAGTCAATATAATTGGTGAGAAAAATGACAGTAAAAAAGCCAAATGGTATAAAATCAGTACCAAAATCAATAAAAAGACAGTTAAAGGCTATGTGCTGGGAGAATATGTTAAGCTTTTGGTTGATAAGAAAAATTTTGCCTACGCAAAGGTAACAGCTAAAAAAGGTGCTGCTATCAAAGTGAAGGCTAATTCTAAAGGCAAGGCATTAAAAGACAGTAAGGGAAAGGATGTAGTTTTAAAAAAGGATACAATTGTCAGTATCTTCTATGAAATAACTTTGGGCAAAATTAAATATTTTAAGGCTAGTTTCAGTATGGGAGGAAAAGAGCTGACAGGATATTTGGTTGCGGACACGGTGAAATTTGTTGGTGTAGCAGAAGATGAGGCCGAGAAGGATGATTCAGAGCAGGAGACAGATGATTCTAATCAGAATGAAGACGAGGATTCATCAGAGGATGATGAAGAGAATGACGATGAATCTGAAGATGAGGATGACGGAAATGGTTCAGGAGTAATTGGAAATAATAATAATAATAAGATAAATAATAGCGGTCAGTTTGTAGCACAGAAAGCTTATATAACTTCTGATAAGGTAGAAATATATAATGAGAGAGATTATAAGTCGGATATTCTTAAGGAGATTGACACAGGTATTTCTTATAAGCTGTCTATGAACCAAGAGGTAATAGCTAGAAAACAGTATACGGTAGGGAACGAAAAATGGTATCTGATAACTTATATAGTAAATGACAGTACCGGAAAACAAGTAATTGGTGCCGGATTTATACCGGAAAAATTTATTAAATTAAGCGGGGAGCCTGTAGATGATTCTACAGGCTCTAGTAATAAGAAGAAACTTAGTGACAAAAAGTTTGAGGAAAGTCTTGCCGAACAGAGATTTCCGGAGGACTATAAACCCTTTTTAAGAGAATTGCATAAGGCACATCCTTACTGGCATTTTGAAGCAAGGCATTTGGGGCTTGACTGGGAGTATGCTGTAGAGAAAGAAAGCGTTGTGGGACTTAACCTTTTACATAATTCTAAGAATTATGCTTGGAAATCAATGGAAGAAAAGGCCTATGATTGGGTGAATGATGCTTTTATAGCTTATGATGGAAGTGGTTGGGTTACGGCATCTAATAAGGCGGTAAGATACTACATGGATCCAAGAAATTTTTTGAATGAGGATTATATTTATCAGTTTGAACTGCTCTCTTTTAAGCCGGAGTATCATACAGAGAAAGGGATAGAGGCTATTCTCTCGGGGTCGCCTATGAAGGATACATTTTTTGATTATATTGCATCTGATGGGACAAAAAATACTATGAGTTATGCAGAGACTTTTTTGCTTGCAGGTATTTATTCCGGAGTAAGTCCTTACCACTTAGCAAGTAGGGTGAAACAGGAAGTAGCAGGTGGAGGAAAGTTTTCATCAAGTGTTACAGGAACAGTGGCAGGACATGAGGGATATTATAATTTTTACAACATAGGAGCCTATAATAATACAGCACCCGGTGGGGCTGTTGCAAGCGGACTTAAATTTGCAGCTAATGGAAGTTTGTCAAAGACTATGATTGGGAGTAAAAGTTTCAATGAATTTATTAAAATTCCATGGAATAACAGGTATGATGCAATATTAGGTGGAGCAGCTTATATAGTCAATAATTATATATTGAGAGGGCAAAATACGCCTTATCTTGAGAAGTTTAATTTTACAGATAAGAATACATTTTCACACCAGTATATGGCGGCTATATTTTCACCCGGTTCAGAGTCACTGATTACAAAAAAAGCCTATGCTGAACTTATGGATGAACCTTTAGTATTTTCAATACCGGTTTTTGAAAATATGCCGGTCGAAATAAGTGCAATACCTGAAGATATATTAAGTCCTAATAACTGGCTTTCATCACTTAAAGCTACAGGTTATTCTATTACTCCTACCTTTAAGCCGTCTGTAACAGAAGGATATAGCATAGTTGTAGGTAGAGATGTAGAATTTATAGAACTTACAGGAAAGACTGCAAGTAAAAAAGCTGTGGTAACAGGTTTGGGTCAGATTCGTTTAGCTCCAAGCGGATTAACGGAAGTTCAGGTAGAAGTGGTGGCAGAAAACGGAGATATAAGGACTTATAAAATAAAGGTGGCAAAGGAGGGGTGAGATTATGAAAAAAAATATAATATCTATATTGATTTTTTTACTCTCTTTTTTATATTGCAGGGAAGATATTTTTGCATCAGATGCAAGTATATGGCTTAAAGGAGACAGTGCGGTAACAGTTGGGAATGAATTTGATGTTACTATTGAGATTAGCTCTGAAGAGGATCTAAATGAGATAGAAACCTATCTTTCTTATAGTGATGAAATAGCCAAATTTATTTCAGCGGATGATGGGATTGCAGGAGGAAAAGGGCTTTTAAGAGTAAATATAAGAAGCTTTGAGGACAATTCGAAGAAATTCACATATAAAATCAGGTTCTTGGCAAGGAAGGCAGGTAAATTTACAATTTCATTTTCAGATACAGTACATATGTATGCTAAGGATACTGATGATGAGATTTCAGTTGCTTCGAGTGATTTGGAGATTCTTGTAAAAAATAAAAGGCAGGCATCATCAGACAGTAGCCTTTCTAACTTAAAAATAGCAGGGGCAGAACTTAAGCCTAAATTTTCAAAAAGTATATTGGATTACACGGCAGAGGTAGGACCGGATGTAGAGAATATAGTGGTAGGAGTAGACCTCTCGGATGCAAATTCTGAGTACAGCTTAAAAAAAGACTATGAAGATAAACTGAAAACAGGTAACAATAAAATAGAAATTATAGTTAAAGCAGAGGATGGAAATACAACCACTTATACTATCACAGTTATCAAGGATGATGAATCGGTGTCGGAAAAAGGTGAGGCAGCTAATTCGGAATTAAAGCCTGAGGATGATAAAAACTCTGAAATTAAAAGCAAATCGGAAGTTACAGAAGAGCCTGAATATGTTCCAAATCCGTCTGATGATGAGGCTCAGACAGAAACTAATATAAAGGATAGCAAACAGGCTGTGGTTTATGTTATAATAGGTGCTGCAATTATTTTAGGAATAATGCTTATATCAGTTATAATAATATATATAAAGAATAAAAATAAAGATGAACTTGAGGATTAAATTTCTTGGAGGAGAGATGGATCGTAAATTAACAGATAATGCAAAACTGGCTTTAAATGCAGCAGAAAAAGCTGCTGTTTCTCTGTCGCAAAATTATGTAGGTTCTGAACATCTTCTGATAGGACTGCTTTTGGCAGATGGAGTTGCAAAGCGGGTATTAGAAGAGAATGGACTTTCTTATGAAAGATTTATAGAGATTGTAAATAAGGTGCTTATGCCGGGCAATGTAGCAGTAGATTCAGTAACCGACCTGACGCCCAGGGCTAAGAGAATTATGGCCTTAGCAGGAAGTGAAGCATACAGGCTGAATTCGGAACAGGTGGGAACAGAGCATATACTGATGGCTCTCCTTAAAGAAGGTGACAGCATAGCAGTAAAGATATTAAACACTATAGGGATTAATTTACAGAAAATATATATAGATATATTAACTGCCCTTGGAATGGATATACATCAGGCTAGAAATGATTATTCAAATTTTAAAAATTCAGACGGCGGAAATAAATTGCATACACCTATGCTTGATCAGTATTCAAGGGATTTGACAGAGTATGCAAGTCGGGGAAAGCTCGATCCTGTGATAGGCAGGGAAACTGAGATACAGAGAGTAGTGCAAATTCTTAGCAGGCGAACCAAAAATAATCCATGTATAATAGGAGAACCGGGCGTTGGTAAAACCGCAATTGCAGAAGGACTTGCTCAGAGAATAGTGGAAGGCAGAGTACCGGATACTATAAGAGGCAAGAGAGTAGTTACTCTGGATATGTCCGGAATGGTGGCGGGTTCTAAGTATAGGGGAGAATTTGAAGAAAGAATAAAAAGAGTTATAGATGAAGTAGTGAAAAGTGGAAATGTACTCCTCTTTATAGATGAAATCCATACAATAATAGGGGCAGGAGGAGCAGAAGGTTCGCTGGATGCATCTAATATACTAAAGCCTTCGCTTGCAAGAGGGGAACTTCAGGTAATAGGAGCTACTACAAGAGGAGAGTACAGAAAGAGAATAGAGAAAGATGCTGCACTTGAAAGAAGATTTCAGCCGGTTGTGATAGAAGAGCCTTCCGAAGAAGAGTCAATGCAGATATTAAAAGGACTTAGAGAGAGGTATGAGGATCATCATGCAGTAAAAATTACTGATGAAGCACTTCTTGCAGCAGTTAAGCTGTCATCAAGATATATAAATGACAGATATCTTCCTGATAAGGCAATTGATCTGATGGATGAGGCGGCAGCTAAGGCGAGACTTTCAGTTTATAATACAAAGCCGGAAAGCTTGGAGTTTGAAAAAAGGATAGCTGAAATTGAAGCTGAGAAAGAAGAGGCAATCAAAAATGAAGCCTATGATGAAGCCGGTCTTTTAAAAAAGGAACAGTGGAAACTGAAGGCAAGACTTACTAAACTAAGACTTGAAGAAGAACAGAAAAGTAAAAATAAGAATATTGTAGTAGGAGAGGATGATATAGCTTCGGTTGTAGCAAGTTGGACAAAAATTCCCGTAAATAAGATTAAGCAGGGGGAGAGTGATAGGCTGATTAAACTTGAATCAACCCTACATGAAAGGGTGATTGGTCAGGAGGAAGCCGTTGTTGCAGTATCGAAAGCAATAAGAAGAGGCAGGGTAGGATTTAATGTGTCCGGACGGCCGATAGGCTCATTCCTTTTCTTAGGACCTACAGGAGTAGGTAAGACTGAACTTAGTAAGGCTTTGACAGAGGCTATGTTTGGAAGCGAAGATTCCATGATAAGGGTTGATATGTCAGAGTACATGGAAAAACACAGCGTGTCTAAGATGATAGGTTCACCTCCGGGCTATGTAGGGCATGAAGAAGGGGGGCAGCTATCTGAAAAGGTGAGGCAGAACCCTTATTCGGTCATCCTTTTTGATGAGATAGAAAAAGCACATCCGGATGTTTTTAATATGCTTTTGCAGGTGCTTGATGATGGACGGATAACTGATTCTCAAGGTAGGACGGTAAGTTTTAAAAATACTATCATTATTATGACATCTAATGCCGGGGCTCAGAAGATAATTACTCCTAAAAAGCTTGGATTTAAGCCGGATGATGGCAAGGAAGCTGATTATAAGCTTATGAAGGCAGGAGTAATGGAAGAGGTAAAGAGGATATTTAAACCGGAATTTTTAAATAGAATAGATGAGACAATAGTGTTTCATACATTGTCTGAAAATGAGCTTAAGAAAATAGTTAAGATTATGCTTAAAGGGCTTGCAGCCAGGGCTAAAGAACAGATGGGACTCAGTATTAAGTTTACTGAAACAGCTATAAAGCATCTTGCTAAGATAGATAAAGAAGCAGATTATGGAGCAAGGCCGTTAGCAAGAAAGATTAAGACGGAAGTTGAAGATTTACTTGCAACAGAAGTAATTTTAGGTAATATAAAAGCCGGAGATTCAATTAAAATTAGTTGTAAAGATAGCAAAATTGATGTAAACTTAATTAAAAAAGAATAAATATTAAAAGGAGAATAAGATGGCAATCGTAGAAGAATTAATTCGCAAATCAGAAGAAGGGTTGGATTTTGGGAATTATAAGCTTACAAGTAAGGCTAAGCTTGAAGGTTTCTCATTTGAAGGAGATGTTTATAAAATTAAAACTTTCAAGGAAATTACAAAACTTGAAAGAAATGGACTTTTTGTGTATGAATCGGTACCGGGTACTGCTGTATTTAATTATAAGAGAAGTGAAGCAGGCGTAAGTTTTGAAGTACAGGGTGAGACTGATGCACAGATTACCTTGGAACTTGGTGAGATGAAAGAGTATGAGATAGAGGTTGATGGAGTAAGTGCAGGTACAATGAAGACTAATCTTGGCGGTAAGCTTACTATAAATGTAGAAACTAAAGAAGATAGTGCGACTCATATAATAGTAAAAGAGGCATAATGGCAAAGAATAAGACAGGATTTTTTTGTGGAGAATGTGGCTACGAGTCTATAAAATGGCTTGGTCAATGTCCTTCATGTAAGGCATGGAATGCTTTTTGCGAAGCTCCAATTACAAAAAAAGGAGGCAGCGGCCTGAAACAAGGCGTGGCTGCCTCTTTGCCGATTAAAATAAAAGATGTTTCTCTTGAAACGGATGAAAGGGTTACAACAGGTATTTCAGAGCTTGATAGAGTGTTAGGCGGGGGAATTGTAAAAGGCTCTCTTGTCCTTGTGGGTGGTGACCCCGGCATAGGTAAGTCCACACTTCTTTTGCAGATGTGTGCTAAGCTGGCGGATAAAAGTATTTCCGTATTCTATGTATCCGGCGAGGAATCAGAAAGACAGATAGCACTTAGAAGCGAACGACTTGGTGGCAAATTTTCGGATATGCTCCTTTTTTGTGAGACAGATATAGAAAAGATTGAGGCAGCAATAGAGTCAGAAAAGCCTGAGGTGGTAATAGTCGATTCCATTCAGACTATGTATTCTTCCAAGGCTGATTCGGCAGCAGGCAGCATTTCACAGGTAAGAGAAGTGACCTCTAGCTTACTTCGTATATCCAAAGGACTTGGAGTATCTATATTTATTGTAGGTCATGTTACTAAAGAGGGAACGGTAGCAGGTCCAAGGACGCTGGAACATATGGTAGATACTGTGCTTTATTTTGAAGGAGAAGATGTGGCTTCCTACAGGATACTTCGTGCAGTAAAAAACCGTTTTGGCTCTACCAATGAAGTCGGTGTATTTGATATGGGACAGACCGGACTTAGAGAAGTAGCCAATCCTTCTGAATATATGCTTAAGGGTATGCCGGAGAATGCACCCGGATCAGTAGTTGCCTGCACTATGGAAGGCAGCAGACCTATACTCGTAGAAGTACAGGCTTTGGTATGCCAGACTAATTTCAACTTTCCAAAGCGTACTACAGCCGGGGCTGATTATAACAGGGTAAATATTTTAATAGCGGTTCTTGAAAAAAGGCTTGGGTTAAATCTTGGTAACTGTGATGCCTATGTAAATGTGGCAGGAGGACTTAAAATAAATGAGCCTGCCCTTGACCTTGCGATAGTAGCGGCTCTTATATCAAGCTACAGAAATAGGGAGAGCAAGGGTAAGATAATAGCCTTTGGTGAAGTAGGGCTTACAGGTGAGGTGAGAGGAGTAAATCTTGCGAGGCTGAGGCTTGAAGAAATATCCAAGTTTGGAGAAAATCTTGTAATCATACCAAAGGTAAATTATACAAAGGATTTACCTTTTAAGGTGTTGCCGGTAAGCAATGTAAGGGAGTTAATGGATATAATATAATGGGAAAAACGCTGATTATAACTGAGAAACCCTCGGTAGCAGGAGAATATGCGGACATACTTGGAGTTCCGAAACGAGGTCAAGGCTCTTACAATAACAATGAGTACATAATTACCTGGTGTGTGGGGCATTTGATAGAAATGTGCTATCCGGGTGTTTATGATGAAAAATACAATAAATGGAGAATGGAAGATTTGCCTTTCCTTCCGGAAACTTATAAATATGCTGTTATTCCGAATGTGAAAAAGCAGTATGACATAGTGCACAGCCTTATGAATTCCGATGAGATTGATACAATCCTTTATGCAGGCGATAGCGGACGTGAAGGAGAGGTTATCATCAGGCTTATAAGGAATTTCGGTGGTGTAAGAGAGGGGATTGACGAAAGAAGGATCTGGATTGACTCCTTTACCGAAGATGAGATAAAGCGTGGTATGCGTGAAGCTAAGCCTATTTCAGCCTATGACAATCTGGCAGGCGCAGGGATAATGCGTGGAATAGAGGACTATGCTATGGGCATTAATTTTTCAAGAGCCCTGTCTGTAAAGTATGGTTCACTGTTAAACAATAAGGCAGGTACTAAAAAATACTCTGCAATAGCCATAGGCAGGGTTATGACCTGTGTACTTGGTATGGTGGTAAGAAGAGAGAGGGAAATAAGGAACTTTGTTCAGACAAGCTTCTATAAAATATCAGGAAATTTTGGAACCGAAGGAACCAGTTTTTCGGGAGAATGGAAATCAGGTAAGACAAGTAAATATTTTGAAAGCCCTTTACTTTACAATGAAAAAGGTTTTAAGAAAAAAGAAGATGCCGAGAAACTGATTAGCGAATTGGATGATTCTACGGCTGTAGTCCTTAAAAAAGATAAGACAAGTGAAAAGAAAAAAGCACCTCTTTTATTTAATCTGGCTGAGCTACAGGCAGAATGTACCAAGCGTTTTCATATCAGTCCTGAGGATACTCTCAAGGCTGTTCAGGGGCTTTATGAGAGCAAGCTTACCACTTATCCGAGAACAGATGCCAGAGTTATAACCAAGGCTGTGGCGGGAGAGATAACCAAGAATTTAAGCGGCCTTTATGCTTACACGCCGGTAAGTGAATTTGTACTTAAAATCAGGGATGAAGGACTTTATAAAGGTCTTGAAAAGACACAGTATGTGGATGATAAGAAGGTAACTGACCACTATGCTATTATTCCGACAGGAAATGTGAATGAACTTTCTAAACAAAGTGATTTGAACAAAAAAATCTATGATATGATAGTAAGAAGATTTTTAGCTATTTTCTATCCGCCTGCTGTATATGATAAGGTAAGCCTTGTGACAGGAATTAAGCATAAGGAAGGTGATTTCACAGAGGAATTTTATTCTTATGTAAAGGTACTTAAGGAAAAAGGTTACTTGGAGGTATCGGGCTTACCGACTAAGGAAAAAGAAAAAAAGGAAGAGGCTTTGAATGATGGAGACAGTGAAGGTGAAGTTTCAGACAATGAAGCTTTATTAAATTTGCTTTCAACTCTTAAGAAGGGGAGTTCTCTTTTAGTCAATAAACTTGAGACCAAAGAAGGTAAGACTACACCACCGAAGCGTTATACCTCAGGTTCTATGATTCTTGCCATGGAAAATGCAGGTCAGTTAATAGAAGATGAAGAACTTAGGGCGACTATAAAAGGGGCAGGCATAGGAACCTCTGCAACAAGAGCCGGTATTATAGATAAGTTAGTAAAAATAGGCTATCTTACTCTAAATAAGAAAACACAGATACTTACACCTATGCTTTTTGGAGAAATGGTTTATGAAGTGGCAGATATGGCTATTCCTGCCATGCTTAACCCTGAAATGACAGCAAGCTGGGAAAAAGGGCTTTCCGGAGTTGAAGCAGGAGAGATAACTACTGCAAAATACGAGGAGACACTCAATACCTATGTAAGGAAGTATATAGAAAATATCAGGCATAAAGACCTTAGTAGGGAGCTTGGAAGCAGGCTGGAAATGATTAAGAAATATAGCAAATAGATCATTCTACACTTGTAGTGCGGTTATAAAATTAGAAGTAAATGAAAATTTACTCGGATAAGGAGTGACAATGGAAAGTATTAAAATTACAGAGCTTTACGACCTTACCAAAACTATTGTGGCTGATTATTTAAGTAAATTTACTTATCCCTTTGAAGCACTTAAAGGAATAAGTGAGTTAATAATCAGTTTGGGTGAAAGTCTTGACAGCTCGGTTTATGAAAAAAGAGGGGAGAATGTCTGGGTAGCAAAGTCTGCTAAAGTGGCTCCTACTGCGTTCTTGGGAGCACCTTGCATAATAGGTGAAAATACAGAGGTAAGGCATTGCGCCTTTATAAGAGGAAGTGCCTTAGTCGGAAATGACTGTGTGGTCGGAAATTCTGTTGAACTTAAAAATGTAATTATTTTTGATAATGTACAGGTTCCTCATTATAACTATGTGGGAGATTCTATCTTAGGCTATCGTTCCCATATGGGGGCAGGCTCTATTACAAGCAATGTAAAGTCGGATAAAACTGAGGTGGTAATTAAGTCTGAAACTGAAAGCATAGAAACAGGTCTTAAGAAGGTAGGAGCCTTTCTTGGTGACTATGTAGAAATAGGATGTAACAGCGTGCTTAACCCGGGCACTGTAATTGGAAGAAGCTCAAATGTCTATCCACTTTCTATGGTAAGAGGGGTAGTGCCTCCGAATAGTATATATAAGAAAAAGGGAGATATTGTAGAGAAAAATGCGTAATTTAAGTCTTGATAGATTTTCAGAGGAGCTTTTTAGTAAAAATGCAATTCCGGGAGGTGGAGGAGCTACAGCCTTGGTTGGGGCACTTGCTGTTTCTCTAGGTGCTATGGCAGCTAATCTTACAGTAGGCAAGGTAAAATATGCAGAACATACTGCAAGATTAGAAGAAATTTTAATAAGAGCAGAAGAGCTGAGGGTTCATTTGCTTGAACTTATAGATGAGGATGCAAAAGGTTTTGGTGAGGTAAGCAAGGCTTATAAGTTAAAACCCAAGGATGAAGAAGTAATTGAAAAAGCTCTTGTCAGTGCTGCAACACCTCCGTTAAATATGATGAAAGCAGTAAAAGAGGTAATAGAACTTCTTGATGAACTTTCAGCCAAAACAAGTGTGTTGGTGGTAAGTGATGTAGGTGTTGGTGCAAAACTTGCAGGTGCAGCCTTAAGTTCAGCTTACTTAAATATAGTAGTAAATACAAGGCTTATGAAGAATAAGGCAGAAGCAGAAAGTCTGGAGAAAAAGGCTGAAAATCTGTATTTTTATGGGAAAAAAGCTGATGAAATATATGATAAGATTGTTAATATAATAAGGTAAATAAGTTATCTGAAAAAATCACCAATAAAAACGCTAAAAAATGTGAAAATTTTGTCAAAAATAATAATTGATACTGTGATGATTTTTTTTGTTTATTAGTGTATAATCACACTAGGGAAAATTTTAAAAAATTTTCGTGTTTGGTTAAACTAACAGTACAATATATTTTAAGAAAGAAAGAGGTACAACAGAATGGCAAACATTGATTTAACACAGTATGGCATTACCGGTACAACAGAGATCGTTCACAATCCTTCTTTTGATGAGCTTTTCAAAGAAGAGACAAAAGAAAGCCTCACAGGCTTTGAAAAAGGACAGGTTACAGAGCTTGGTGCTGTTAACGTAATGACAGGTATTTACACAGGTCGTTCACCTCAGGATAAATTCATCGTTATGGATGAGAATTCTAAGGATACAGTTTGGTGGACAACACCTGAGTATAAGAATGATAACCACCCAGCTACAAAGGAAGCTTGGGATGAAGTTAAGAAGCTTGCTCAGGAAGAACTTTCTAACAAAAGACTTTTTGTAGTTGATGCATTCTGCGGTGCTAATAAAGATACAAGAATGGCAGTTCGTTTCATCGTTGAGGTTGCTTGGCAGGCTCATTTTGTAACCAACATGTTCATTCAGCCAACAGCAGAGGAACTCGAGAACTTCAAGCCTGATTTCATTGTTTACAATGCTTCTAAGGCTAAAGTTGAGAACTACAAGGAGTTAGGACTTAACTCAGAGACAGCAGTAGTATTTAATATCACAAGCCGTGAGCAGGTTATTCTTAATACATGGTACGGCGGAGAAATGAAGAAGGGTATGTTCTCTATGATGAACTACTACCTCCCACTTAAAGGAATGGCTTCTATGCACTGTTCAGCAAATACAGATATGGACGGAAAGCATACAGCTATCTTCTTCGGTCTTTCAGGAACAGGTAAGACTACACTTTCAACAGATCCTAAGCGTCTTCTTATCGGTGATGATGAGCATGGTTGGGATGACAACGGAGTATTTAACTTCGAGGGTGGCTGCTATGCTAAGGTTATTAACCTTGACAAAGAATCAGAGCCTGATATCTACAACGCAATCAGAAGAGATGCTCTTCTTGAGAACGTAACTGTAGATGCTGATGGAAAGATTGATTTTAAGGATGGAAGCACAACAGAGAATACCCGTGTATCTTATCCTATTAACCATATTGAGAAGATTGTACGCCCTGTTTCAGCAGCTCCTGCAGCAGAGAACGTTATCTTCCTTTCAGCAGATGCTTTTGGAGTACTTCCTCCAGTATCTATTCTTACACCGGAGCAGACACAGTATTACTTCCTTTCAGGATTTACTGCTAAGCTTGCAGGTACAGAGCGTGGTATCACAGAGCCTACACCTACATTCTCAGCTTGCTTCGGACAGGCTTTCCTTGAGCTTCATCCTACAAAGTATGCAGAAGAACTTGTTAAGAAGATGCAGAAGAGCGGAGCAAAGGCTTATCTCGTAAATACAGGCTGGAACGGAACAGGCAAGAGAATTTCTATTAAGGATACCCGTGGTATCATTGATGCCATCCTTAGTGGAGATGTAAATAAGGCTCCTACCAAGAAGATTCCTTACTTTGATTTTGAAGTTCCTACAGAGCTTCCTGGTGTTGATACAGGTATTCTTGATCCTAGAGATACTTATGCTAATGCTTCTGAGTGGGAAGAGAAGGCAAAGGATCTTGCAGGCAGATTTGTAAAGAACTTTGCTAAATATGAGAACAATGAGGCAGGTAAGGCACTTGTTGCAGCAGGTCCTAAGCTTTAATGTATACACAACTTTATATTGATATATAGAGAGATCCTCTCCTTGGCTTAGCCGGGGAGAGGATAATTTTAAGAAAATAGTTCAACAATAGGGTTTGCTGAAAATTTTAATTATTAGATGAGGGGTGGAAAATTTTTAGTATGAAACGAACAAAAATTATCTATGGATTAATATGCTGTATATTTTTATCAGGAAGCAGCTTGCTTAATACTGTACCGGTTTATGCGTACGATTATAATGATGAAGATAATAATTATTATAATAATTATAATGATGAAGATGATGACTATGACAATAACTATGATTATTATTATTGGAAAAATTATTGGGAAAATAAGAATAGATATAATAATGAAAATAACCAAAATAATGGAAATAATTTAAATAATGGAAATAACCAAAATAGTGACAATAATCAAAATAATGACAATAATCAAAATAATGATAATACAATAAATCAGGACAATAATAATCAAAAAAATAACGATTATGATGATGAAGACGATGATTATATTTCTGAACCGGAAAAGCCGAAGATTGATATGACAAATGTTACTCTGGAAAAAGAAGAACTTGAAGGACTGCTTATTTCAAATGAAAATGATTGGGATAATAGATTAGAATTTAAAATAAAAGTAAACAGTGAAGTTGTTTTGAATCCTGTAGATGATGATAAAAACAATGATGAAGATAATGATGAAGATAATGATGAAGATAGCGATGAAGATAATGTAGAATTTCCTGAAGAAAATACCAGAGTAAGTGTTGAAAGTTCAAATGAGGACATGTATTTTAATGTGTACTTGCGAAATAATATTTTAATAATTACAACACAATCATCAGGAAAAACTACATTAAAGCTGACTATTAATGATAAAGAATTTAAGATTAAAGTAAAAATTATAAGTGTTGGTTTTAAGCAAAACTCGAATATTTTAGTTAAGGGTAAAAGTAAAGAAATTTTAACGGATGGTAGTCAAAAATATAAGATAAAATTAAAATCTTCTAATCCCGGCATAGTGTCAGTCAGCAAGGATGGTAAGGTAAAGGCTTTAAAAGAAGGAAATGCAATTATTACCGGAGAGATAGATGGCAAAAAGATGTATGCTCTTGTTTCTTCGGTTTCGGAAGTAAGGAAAAAGGCAATTGACTGGGCGGTAAGTTATGTAGAAAAGAGTGAGTACAGCCAGCCTAAAAGAATGCAGGAAGGCTTTTATGACTGCAGTGCCTTAGTTTGGAGGGCATATAATAAATTTGGAATTAATTTAGGCGGGATGAACTATGCTCCTACGGCAGCAGAACTTTGCAGGACTTATGATAAAAAGAAGCGTACTATGAGTTATAAAAACATTTATAAAAAAGACAATATATTAAAATTTTTACCGGGTGACTTAATGTTTTATTCCGGAGAAAAAAATGGGCGTTATAAAAATATTTATCATGTAGAGATGATATCAGGACTTTATTTTTCTGGATTGGATAAAAAAGGAAAGCCTGATATAGGTTTTGGATATATCAGAGTTTCTCCTTATGGAGATCTGACATACGCAAGGGTAGAGGTGAAATAAATAGAAGTATCAGATGGCTATGTTTTTTATTATACTATATTGTATAATGGAAGCATAGTTTTTGATATTTTTATGCATATCTTGCAAATCGGTCTAAATTATGTCTAAAGTATTAAGATTTATATAAAATATTGCTATATTTATCTAAAAAAGGTAGAATTATAGAGGATATAAATAATTTGCAGTATAGCACTTGGTAGGAGGTGTTTATGAAAAAAAAACTTATGGGCTTTATATTTGGTACGGTGTTCTTGACAGCTTCGTTTGGAAATTTTGGGAAACTTAAGGCAGATACAACTATAGAGGATATAGTTCCTAATCTAAATGTCATACGAAGCCTTGAAGATAAAGAACAGGTAAATATGTATAAAACAGTAGTGAATGAGAAGGGGTATCAGAATATAACTCTTAACTTTGATGAGACTAAAAAAGATCAGGTTAAAAATGGATGGACAATCAAGGTATATGATGAAAATAAAAAAGAAATTTATAAGGTGGACGGTATAAAGGCACAGTTTTCCACTGGAAACTTTTCATTTGCTAAGGATAAAATTGTCTATATTTCTGTTGAAAGTGCAACCTCAGGCTTTTTATTTATGCCAAAGGGAGTAGAGTATAATCTGAATTTTCATACTTATTCGGCAGAAGACTATGAAAGTGAACCTAATAACAAGTATATGAATGCTAATGAAATAGGGACAAGAAGTTATATAAAGGGAAATCTTATAAATAGTTCAGATGAAGATTATTATGTGTTTAAAACTGATGACAAGGGTTACACGGAATTGTTATTTGAAATTTTAGATTTTGAACCTGATAGAATAGGAAATGGCTGGGATATAGAAATCTATGATAAGAATAAGAGTCTTTTATATAAAGAGGAAAATATTAAAAAAGATACTAAGTTTCCTAAATTGCCACTGGTTAAAGGGCAGGAAATATATATCAGAATTAAGGCAAAGGGAAGTTTACTTTATGTTGTGCCGGAAGCGGTGGAATATAGGTTGCAGGCGAGTTTAATAAAGACAGATAAATGGGAGTTAGAGGATAATGGCAGTTTCAGTAAGGCGAATAAGCTGAAAACTACTTTGTCCGGAAACATATTAAATGAGAGTGATGTTGATTATTTTGAATTTAGTGCAGGTAAGTCAGGGAAGTATAAAATCAGCTTAAATACCGGAGATAATGTAGATGGAGAGTATAGGGTTGAGATTTTTGTAAAAAATAAGGGGAAATCTGTATTTCAAGAACAGACTAAAGGAGATAAGAATTTCATAGTTAAAGCTAAAAAAGGACAGAAAGTTTGGGTAAAACTTAGCGGTGTACATGGGAAATCACCTATAGGTAATGAATATACTTTGCGATATAAGGCGGTTAAAAAGAAAAGAGTTAAGAATGTAAATAAGGGTAAATAGGAGGTTTGTATGGATTTTTTGGAATTAGCAAAGGAAAGATATTCCTGTAGACAGTTAAGTGATAAAAAAGTAGAAAAGGAAAAGCTGGATAAAATCATACAGGCAGGTATACTTGCACTACTGCCACTAACGCACAACCTTATAAGATTTGGATTATAGAGAGTGATGAAGCAAAAGAAAAACTTGCCAAAGCAAACAGGTATAAGTTTGGAGCTGAAGTTTTCTTTATAGTTGGAGCTAAAAGAGATGCAGCCTGGGTGCGTAAATTTGATAATTATAATTTTGCGGATGTAGATGCATCTATAGTGGCTACGCATATGATGATGGAAATAGCTGATTTAGGTCTTGGAACTACATGGGTAGGGCATTTTGATGAGCCTCTGCTTAAGAAAGAATTTCCTGAAATGAAGGATTATGAACTTATTGCCATTTTCCCTGTGGGTTATCCTGCAGAAGATGCAAAGCCTGCTGAAAGACATAATATTAGAAAAACGGTAGAAGAAGCAGTAGAATATCTGTAAGAAAATTGAAATTTGAAGGCTATGATTAATTGTTAAATAGGTCACAGATGCAGCAATACTCTTGGTTGTGCTGTGTTTGTGACCTATTTATTATTATTTGTGATTAATTTGTGATAATTAAAAAAAATACTTGCAAAATTAACTCAAAGAGGTTATTATATGATTATGATTTAGCACTCATAAAGAAAGAGTGCTAATAAAGTAGAAATATATGATTTAATATACAAAGGAGGAACTAAGATGAAGTTAGTACCATTAGGAGACAGAGTAGTATTAAAGCAGATAGCAGCAGAAGAAACCACAAAATCAGGTATTATTTTACCGGATCAGGCACAGGAGAAGCCACAGCAGGCAGAAGTTATAGCTGTAGGTCCTGGCGGAGTAATAGATGGCAAAGAAGTAGTTATGCAGGTTAAAGAAGGACAGAAGGTTATTTATTCTAAATATGCAGGAACCAATGTTAAGCTTGAAAACGAGGAATATATCATAGTTAAGCAGTCCGATATACTTGCAGTTGTTGAATAAAAATTGGAATAACTTTAGATAAATTTAAGGAGAAAGAAAATGGCAAAACAGATTAAATTTGGTACAGAAGCTAGAAAGGCTCTTGAGGCTGGTGTTAATCAGCTTGCAGATACAGTTAGTGTAACTTTAGGACCTAAGGGAAGAAATGTAGTACTTGACAAGAGTTATGGTGCTCCTCTTCTTACCAATGACGGTGTTACTATTGCAAAAGAAATCGAGCTTCCTGATGAGTTTGAGAATATGGGAGCACAGCTTGTTAAAGAAGCAGCTACCAAGACAAATGATGTAGCCGGTGATGGAACTACTACAGCTACTGTACTTGCACAGGCTATGATAAATGAAGGTATGAAGAACCTTGCAGCAGGTGCCAATCCTATCATCCTTAGAAAAGGTATGAAGAAGGCAACTGAGTGTGCAGTAGAGGCTATTTCCAAGATGAGCAGCCCTGTAGAGGGTAAATCTCACGTACAGAGAATTGCAGCTATTTCAGCAGGTGATGATGAAGTAGGAACACTTGTAGCAGATGCTATGGAGAAAGTTAGTAAAGACGGTGTTATCACTGTTGAAGAGAGCAAGACTATGAAGACTGAGCTTGACCTCGTAGAAGGTATGCAGTTTGACAGAGGTTATGTATCAGCTTATATGTGCACAGATATGGATAAGATGGAAGCAGTTCTTGACAACCCATACATCCTTATTACAGATAAGAAGCTTAGCAACATTCAGGATGTACTTCCACTTCTTGAGCAGATTGTACAGCAGGGTGCAAGACTTCTCATTATCGCTGAAGATGTTGAGGGAGAGGCTCTTACAACACTTGTAATCAATAAGCTTCGTGGAACATTCAATGTAGTAGCTGTAAAGGCTCCGGGTTATGGTGACAGAAGAAAAGAAATGCTTCAGGATATAGCTATTCTTACAGGTGGACAGGTTATCTCAAGTGAGGTAGGTCTTGAGCTTAAGGATGCTACCCTTGAACAGCTTGGACGTGCTAAGAGTGTAAAGGTTCAGAAAGAAAATACAATTATAGTAGATGGTGAGGGCGATACAGAGGCTATTAAGTCAAGAGTTGCTCAGATTAGAAGCCAGATTGAAGAAACAACTTCTGATTTTGATAGAGAGAAGCTTCAGGAAAGACTTGCTAAGCTTGCTGGTGGTGTTGCAGTTATCCGCGTAGGTGCTGCTACTGAGGCAGAAATGAAAGAAAATAAGCTTCGTATGGAAGATGCTCTTGCAGCTACCAAAGCAGCTATAGAAGAAGGAATAATTGCAGGTGGTGGTTCAGCTTATATCCATGCTACAAAAGAGGTAGAGAAGCTTGCAGCTGAACTTGAAGGTGATGAAAAGACAGGAGCAAAGGTGGTGCTCAAGGCTCTTGAGGCTCCGCTCTTTAAGATAGCAGCCAATGCAGGTCTTGAAGGTGCAGTAATTATAAGCAAAGTTAAAGAAGGCAAGGCAGGCTTTGGTTTCGATGCTCTTAAAGAAGAGTATGTTGACCTTGTAAGTGCAGGAATCCTTGATCCTGTTAAGGTAACCAGAAGTGCACTTCAGAACGCTACCAGCGTAGCTTCTACACTTCTTACCACAGAAAGTCTTGTTGCAGATATTAAAGAAGCAGCTCCTGCTGCACCGGCAGGAATGGGCGCCCCAGGAATGGGAATGATGTAATGATACAAGAATAGAGAAGTAAAGCCCTCGTTGCAAGCTCGCTTGCAAACGAGGGTTTATCTTCTCTATTCGCCAACAATACGCACGTGCCGCCATTTTTCGAAGAAAAATGAGCAGAGCGTGCGTATTGTTGTAGGACTGTGAGAGTGCGGAGCACGGAGCAGTCCGGTATCATTACTAATACAAAGTTATCAGCAAACTAAGTAGCCGTTTTTCGTAAGAAAAACGAGCGGATTGCGAGTGTTGTTGTAGGACTGCGAGAGTGCGAAGCACGAAGCAGTCCAGTATCATTACTAATACAAAGTTATCAGCAAACTAAGTAGCCATTTTAAGGCAAAAATAAATTCTCTTTATCCATACTTTTTAGGATAATATCATACTCTCTTTCGTTAATATTATACAATTTTGCAACTCTCAAATCTAATTCATTATAAAGCTGTATTGTCCTGAATGTATCTACCTTAATGCCCAGTCTCAGTATCTTATCTACTACTTCAATAATCTTATTTTGTTCCTCTACTCCTACAACAGGAATAGGGATTTTTTCTATATGTGACCTTAGTACCTTCACAGAATCAAACATTTTTCTAAAATAAAACTGCACTATTCTTGAATTAAGTATTCCCATTACATATTTGGTATAAAGACCCGGAATCTGAGGGATTAGTACATTACAGCTATTCAGTGTAAGTGTACTCTTGTTATCATAAGCCATGACTATCTGATTACAGATAAATCTATATATAAGTTTTTCCTTTACCCTGTAATGTTCCGTAGGAGCGACCTGCTGATAGAGTTCAGGCTTGAACTCTATGTATTTTGAAGGATTTTTGGACTTATACTTAAATACATTGTTACCGCTGAGAATCTGTTCGTTTTTGTCTGACTTGGTATCCGAGAGAAATCTCTTGTTATCTCCGGTGATGATACCAAGGGCAAAGGTGGACTGACCTGCAAGGGTGGTATGCCCCATTGTAGCCTCAATTTTCTGTATTATCATATATTCGTCATCAGTGGTATTGAAAGAGCAGTATTCAGCATTCATTTTTCGTTCAATATCAATTGTGTATTCTCTATGCCCTTCCTTAATTCTCATGCCGAGGGATGAAAATGGAAGTCCGGTATACTTCATCTGTAAGATGATACTTGGACAGTTAACGCTGTCAAAAGCCTTGCTTAAAAATTCAATATAATCAAAAGAACATTTTTCAAATATAATTTTTCTTATAGGTGTATGTGACTTAACATTTAATATAGCATGAGGAAGAATGAATGAAAGAGTTCCATTCATTTTCAAATTGCTTAAAGCCTGTTCAATAAATATATCATAAGATTCTATCGACAGGGTGGTTGCACAGCTGAATTTATCATGAAGCTTAATTTTTTCATCATGTGAATAATGGTAACCCCAAGGAGGGTTGCCAAGTATATAATCAAACTTCTTATTTTTAGGAAAGTAGAGATAATCAGACTCGGTAATATGGCTGTAAATTAAATTTTTATCACTCAGCCTGTATCTGAATGCGTAATTGATTCTGGCAAGTTTTACGCTGAGAGGGTCTATATCGTTTGCGTATACATTATTGTGGTGAAAACTATCAGGAAACTGCAAAATGAAATTTCCTGTACCACAGCATGGGTCAAAAATTTTCTTATCATCCATCTTATCGGAAAGAGTAAGGTTGTGACATAATCTTTTGGCAACTTTAGAAGGAGTGTAATAACATCCCTGTACCTTTCTTTCACGAGAACTTTTTAACGAAATATATAGCAGACCGATAACATCGACATCTTTCTCGTAATAATAGTCTTTTGCAAAAAGTTCAGAATACTCATCAATGATGTCTGACACACCTTCAATACCGTCTATGAGGTCATTAATCAAAAAGCTATATGGCTCAGGCAGATATTCGTTGTTTATAAAAGCCTTTAAGACAGGTATATTAATAGACGAATCTGACATTGACAGTATGAGCTTTAAGGCACAGTCAGCTATGATGGATAATAAAAGTTCATTTGTAATTTCAATGTTGTTTTCATCAACAAAGTTTACTATTTCCTGAACAGGAGCAAGATTTTTTGAATCATTTGGTATATAAGAGTAATACAGACCTCTTCCCGATACAAATTTTTTATTGCGCCTGCTTTTTAAGGCAGCATTATTACCGCTAGAAATATCTGCTTTGAGTTTCTGCATATAATCTATGGTAAAATAAGTTGTGCCTAGTTCTGCAGGGATTAGTTTGCCTAATTTAATCCAGTTTTTAGCTGTTGCTTCTGAAATTGATAATTCCCTGCATACATCAGCAAGAGAAAGCATCTTCTCATCGGACCGTCTTTTCATGTCGAACCTCCTCTGTACTAAGTTGTTAATATGTTATAACTAAAATTTAGTTTTCCTACTTCTATTATAGTCTTAAATAAGACCATTGTCGATAAAAATATTATATTTTAAAAATAAACATCAATAAGAGATTCTATTCTCCGTTATCATTAATTAAGGAATTATTTTGAAAAAAGTTAAACAAAAAACTTAAAAATGATTTATAATAATATAAAAGATGGTGTTTTAAAAAGAGTTTTGATAATACTTGAGGAGGGACGATATGGACTTTCAATTTTGGCTTATGGCATTTATAATATTGGTTGTAATGGAGTTCCTGACAATGGGACTTACAACGGTATGGTTTGCAATAGGTGCGTTGGCAGCTTTTTTTGCCAGTCTGTTCGGGGCAACACTGTGGATTCAGATTATTCTGTTTTTGATAATATCCCTTGTAGTACTCGTAGTATATAGACCGCTTGCAGTAAAATATGTAAACTCTCGCAGAACTAAAACGAATATTGATGATTTAATTGGCAAAGAAGCTAAAGTTGTTGAAAGAATTGATAATGTCAACCAGATAGGCAGGGTAGTTTTAAACGGAATGGATTGGTCTGCAAGAACTACTATAGGAGGAACTATAGAAGTAGATACTATAGTCAAGGTAGTAGATGTTCAGGGGGTTAAGCTGATAGTAGAACCTGTTATCTCGGATGGATTTATGAATTTCGGTAAAAATACAGTTCAAGATAATATCTGATTGAAATAATATAGGTAATTTTGTAAAATGTGAAGGGATGTTCCCGATACATATAAAAATGAAGAAAAGAGGTATTTCTATGAGTGAATTATTAAATGTACAATTTCTTTCATTGACATTGGTTGCAATAGTTATAATCTTGATATTTGCATCCTGCATTAAGATTGTGCCACAGGCAACAGCTATGGTTATTGAAAGACTTGGAGGCTATCAGGATACTTGGCATGTAGGTATTCATGTAAAAATGCCTTTCATTGACAGGGTAGCTAAGAGGGTTACTTTAAAAGAGCAGGTAGCAGATTTCCCGCCACAGCCTGTTATTACAAAAGATAATGTGTCTATCAGGATAGATACGGTTATTTTCTATCAGATAACAGATCCTAAACTTTATGCTTACGGTGTAGAAAGTCCTATCTCAGCTCTTGAGAATCTTACAGCTACTACACTTCGTAATATAATAGGTGATCTTGAGTTAGATGAAACTCTTACATCACGTGAAACTATAAATACACAGATGCGCTCAACTCTTGATGTGGCTACAGATCCTTGGGGAATCAAGGTAAACAGAGTAGAGCTTAAAAATATTATGTGTCCTCCTGACATTCAGGGAGCAATGGAGAAGCAGGCTAAGGCAGAGCGTGAAAGACGTGCTGCAGTTACCAGTGCGGAAGGTGAAAAGAAGGCAGCCATCCTTGTAGCGGAAGGTAAGAAAGAGTCTACCATTCTTGAAGCAGAAGCTGAGAAGGCAGCTCAGATTCTTCGTGCAGAAGCTAAGAAGGAAGCTACCATTCGTGAGGCGGAAGGTCAGGCAGAAGCTATACTCGCAGTTCAGAAGGCCAATGCTGACGGTATTAAGCTCCTTAATGAGGCGGCTCCTTCAGGTGAGGTAATCAAGCTTAAAGGACTTGAGGCTTTCGGAAGAGCAGCAGACGGCAAGGCTACAAAGATTATAATTCCTTCAGAGATACAGGGGCTTGCAGGGCTTGTAAGCGGAATAACTGAAGTAGCTGCACAGGCTAAAAAGCAGGCGGAGGAATAAGTCCACATAAAAATGTTACATAAATGAAATCAGCTTATATCTTATTAAGGTATAGCTGATTTTATTTTGTTTATACTTGAAACTTTGAAATATTGGTACTATAATCGTTTTATAACTTTGAAATATCGGTACTATAATCGTTTTATAACTTTGAATAAATGGAACATTATAATTTATGGAGGCAGAATATGTTTGAAAGAAAAGCGTATAAGAAGCTGAAATACTGGAAAGAAAAGAAGGCTCCGAAGTATTCTGTGCTTTTGGAAGGAGCGAGACGTGTTGGGAAGTCTACGATTGCGGAGGAATTTGCAAAGCAGGAATATAAATCATATATAAAGATTGATTTTGCCAATGTAAAGAAAGATGTGCTTGATGTGTTTGATGATATTGCCGATTTAGATATTTTTTTTCTTAGGCTGCAGACAGCTGCAGGTGTCACTTTATATAAAAGAGAATCTGTCATTATATTTGATGAAATACAACTAATGCCTAAGGTGAGGCAGGCTATCAAATACTTGGTAGCAGACGGCAGGTATGATTATATTGAGACCGGTTCATTAATAAGTATAAAAAAGAATGTCAAGGATATTGTCATTCCTTCAGAAGAAATGAAAATACAGATATATCCAATGGATTATGAAGAATTTATGTGGGCAGTCGGCAAGGATACTTATCCGGTTTTAAGAGAACTCTATGAGCGCGGAAAAGCTGTCGGAAACTCATTAAACAGAAAATTAATGAGAGATTTCAGAATATATATGGCTGTAGGCGGAATGCCGCAAGCAGTTGCAGCATATGTAGAGGGAAAGAACTTTATTGAAATAGATGAGGTAAAAAGGGAGATTATAAATCTTTATAAAGATGATTTCTTCAAAATTGATAATACAGGACTAATTGGAAGAATGTATGATTCGGTTCCCGCTCAGCTTGCAACAAACAAGAAGAGCTATGTTATATCAGCAGCTACAGGAAAAAAGAAAATTGATAAAGATCTGGAGAGATTTTATGACCTATTAGATTCAAAGACGGTATTACCCTGCTATAATGTTCTTAATCCAAGTGTTGCACTGGCTCAAACCAGAGCTGACGAAACGTTTAAATTGTATTTGGCTGATACAGGATTGTTTACAACAATGATTTTCAATTCATCAGGAGAGATTGATGAGAACATTTATACAAAGCTGTTAAGTGACTCTCTTCCTGCGGATCTGGGATATCTGTATGAGAATGCTGTTGCACAGATGATAGCCGGCTCGGATAGAATACTTTATTATCATACTTGGAGAAGAGAGGGCAGTTCACATTATCATGAAGTTGATTTTCTTCTTGCGTCAAAAACAAAAATAGTTCCGATAGAAGTAAAATCATCCGGAGTAGGGAAGCACAAATCAATTACAGAGTTTCAGAAAAAATATTCTAAACAGGTTTCAAAACAGATTATGCTATCACAAAAGGATGTAGGCCATGTTGAAATGTTGAAATTATATCCGATTTATATGTTGCCTTATATTCTTGAAGAATTATAGGGCTGTGAACTATGGCGTGAATAATTGGAGTATAATATTTACAACAAAGTTTGATGTATGATATTATAGGACAGAAATTTTTAACTTCTTATTATATTTAGAATAAGACTGTTCCTGAATGTGACAATGAAGGGATATGTGAGAAGAGGTTTTGTGAATAATTTGAGATAAATTTAGGAGAAAATATGAATTTACTTACAGCAGAAAATTTATCAAAAAGCTTTAACTCAGACAAGATAATTTTTGAAAATATTTCTTTGGGCATAAATGAAGGAGATAAAATAGGGCTTATAGGTATAAACGGTACAGGAAAATCCACCCTTTTAAAAATCCTTGCAGGAGAGGAAGAAGCTGACAGCGGAAAACTTACTAAAGGTAATGCGGTTCGTATAGCCTATCTTCCACAGAACCCTGAATTTGACGATAACGAAAGTGTTATCTCAGAGGTAATCAAGGGCAAAAAAGCGAAAAATGAATTCTGGGACATGGAGGGAGAAGCAAGAAGCCTGCTTGCAAAATTTGAAATAGAAGATGTGGAAGCAAAAGTAGGTACACTTTCGGGTGGACAGAAAAAGAGGGCTGCCCTGGTGCGTACTCTTCTTGATGATGCAGAAATTCTTATTTTAGATGAGCCTACCAACCACCTTGATACAGCTATGTCCGAGTGGCTTGAGGATTATTTGAAAAAAATGAAACAGGCACTATTCATAATCACACATGACAGATATTTCTTAGACCAAGTAACCAACAGGATAGTGGAGCTTACACATGGAAAGCTGTATTCCTATGTGGGCGGTTATATGAAGTACCTTGAGCTTAAGGCAGAGCGTGAAGAAATGGAGATTGCAACCGAGCGGAAGAATGCCGCCCTTTATAAAAAGGATTTAGTCTGGATGATGAGGGGCGCAAGGGCTCGTTCAACAAAGCAGAAGGCACATATAGAACGCTTTGAGGAGCTTAAAAACAGAGATAAGATTATAGTTGATAAAGAAATAACGGTTGACTCGGTTTCCAGCCGTCTTGGTAAACAGATTATTGAGATTGATAACATTTCAAAGGCTTACGGAGATAAAGTGTTATTTACCGACTTTACCTATATGTTTAGAAGGATTGACAGGATAGGTATAATAGGTAAAAACGGCTCAGGTAAATCAACCCTGTTAAAAACCATTTTAGGGCAGGTAAAACCTGACAATGGAAATATCATCATAGGGCAGACTGCTAAAATAGGCTATTTCTCACAGGATTCCGGTGAGCTAAACCCCAATCAGACAGTTATAGAATCGGCAAAAGATATAGCAGAATATGTACAGACCAAAGATGGTACTGTTTCAGCTAGTAAAATGCTCGAACGCTTCCTTTTTGAAGGGGCAATGCAGTATACCAAGATAGAGAAGCTTTCAGGAGGAGAAAGACGGAGGCTGGCACTTTTACATACCCTCATTTCTGCACCTAATATACTTATCTTAGATGAGCCGACCAATGACCTTGATATAACCACACTTTCAATCTTGGAGGATTATTTGGACAGCTTTGACGGAGTGGTTATTACGGTTTCACATGACAGATACTTCCTTGACAGGGTGGCAAACAGGATATTTTCATTTGAAAATGGTTGTATAAAGCTTTATGAAGGTGGTTACAGCGATTATCTTGAAAAAGCTGAGCCTAAGACAGAGGAAGTAAAAGCAGAGAAAAAAGAAAGTGATGCAAAAAAGGAATGGAAGGCAAACAAAGTTACTAAGCTTAAGTTTACCTATGCTGAACAAAAAGAATTTGAAACTATAGATGAGGATATTGAAAAGTTAAACGAGGCTATAGAAAAGCTTGATGCAGAAATAGCTGAAAATGCTTCCAGATATGGAAAACTGGGTGAACTGATGGCGGAAAAAGAAAAACTGGAAAAAGAACTTGAACACAAAGAAGAGAGATGGCTTTATCTTACAGAACTTAATGAGAAAATAAAAGCCGGAGGAAGATAGATGCAAATTACATCATTTATATTAAAGGTAGTTGCTATAATCAGTATGCTGATCGACCACCTGGCAGAGGCTCTTTACAATGTGATTCCGGGTGAATGGTGGGGATTGTATGACCTGGGTAGAATAATAGGTAGAACGGCATTTCCGCTGTTTTGTTTTATGATTGTAGAAGGATATTACCATACAAGGAATAAATGGCGGTATTTAGGTAGTTTGGCACTGCTTGCCCTTATATCGGAACTGCCTTTTGATTCAATGTTTTCAAGAACTGATTTTAGATTTGAATACAGTTATCAAAATGTGTTTTTTACCCTTGTAATGGGGCTGTTTGCAATAATTTTAGTTGATGGCATAAATAAAAATGTAAAAAATATTTTCTTAAGTATTATCTTACAAATTACAATAATTCTGCCTATAATGTTTGCAGGACTTGAAATCTCGTCAGATTATGGAGTGATTGGTGTTATTTTAATAATGGCTATTTATTATTTTGAAAAACTGCAGGTGCTGTTTTTAAGATTTAGTGAAAACTTTGCATCAGAAAGAATAAGGTTCATATTTGCAGGAATTGCGGTATTTATATGGCTTGTAAGCTATGACTTGTTTTCAGGGAGAATAATTGAAACCTTTGGTCTTCCGGCGGTTATTTTGATTATGCTATACAATGGGAAAAGGGGGGAGTACAAGATACCTAAATATGTATTTTACCTTTTTTATCCGATGCACCTGATTCTGCTTTATTTTATGAGGAAGGTGCTTGAAGGATAATGAAATGTGTAATTGTCTGTCTTGAAAATCTGCCGGAAAAAGAGCTTTATTTTATAAGAAATATTTTTAAAGACTTTGAAATAGTATACATAGAATGTGAAAAATTTGACAATGTCTTAAAGATAAATGACCGTCAAGAAGGAGTACTTATTATTTCTTCGAAAAACTTTACCGTAAAAGCTTTAAATATGGCATTAGTGACTATTGTATATGATGAAAATGAAGGCGAGAGTCTGCCCTATGGAATTGATTTGATAGTGGGAAGTTTTGAAGAGATGGAAGCTGATTTTTTAATAAGACTCTATCAGCATAAAAAAGGTATTCCCTGCATAATAGCTGTGACAGAGAGGATGGTGCTCAGGGAACTTTGTAAGGAAGATATTGATGAAGTTATAAAAGTCAGCAGGCAGAAGCATGTACTTGAGTTTGTGGAAGATGGAAGAATGCCTGAGAATGAACAGAGGGAGAAACTATTAGCATATATTAAAAATATTTACCGATTTTATGATTATGGAATTTGGGGAATATTTGATAAAAGGGATGATGCCCTTATAGGGGTAGTTAGTTTAGATTTGTTGGTACATGGCGAAGATGCAGAGTATGAAATAGGCTTTTTTATAAGGCAAGAAACGCAAGGACAGGGCTATGGCTCAGAAGCTGTAAATGCAGTTATAAGTTATGTAAAGGAGAGAATAGGAATTGTAAGGCTTACAGCTGTAACAAAGAGAGAAAACATAGGAGCAATAAAATTACTTACTAAATGTGGATTTAAAAGGAGGGAACAAGATGGAACTGCCAAAGGATGCAACTATACTTTTGAGTTATATTAACACACAGCTGAGAGATTTTTATCCAAGTCTTGAAGAATTTTGTAAGGCAAAAGGGGTAGAAAGAAGTTATATAATTGAACAGTTGGAAAAGATTGACTATGTGTATGATGAGGGACTTAACAAGTTTGTGTAAAATAGAGGCTTGAAAAGGATAGTTATTTAGGTTATAATATTGATAGCTAAAGGAATAATATCATGATGACACAAACCCCTGAGAGGTGTGAACTCTCAGGGGTTCTTGAACATGTAGGCTAGTTGTCATTATTGATTCTGTCTAACCATTTGCAAATGAGATAGCTAGTCACATTTGCCATAACAGAAATGATAAAAGGAACAATATGCATAGATGACACCCCCTTCCCGCTGTCGGTCTGGAGTATGACAACAGAATAATTTTATATTATATATTTTTGATAGTCAATTAATTTGAGATAATAAAATTATAAAAAATAAAAAAGTGTAAAAAATGTATTTTGGAAAAGCCTTGCAAAGACTAGTTATTTAGGCTATAATATGAACAGCTAAAGTAATAAGTGACATATACACAAACCCCTGAGAGATGCGAGCTCTCAGGGGTTCTTGTACATATAGGCTAGTTGTCATTATTAATTCCGTCTAACCATTTGCAAATGAGATAGCTAGTCACATTTGCCATAACGGAAATTATAAAAGTAATAAGTTCCATATACACACCCCCTTCCCGCTGTCGGTCTGGAGTATGACAACAGAGTAATTTTATATTATAAATTTTAGATAGTCAATTAATTTGAAGAAATAAAGCTCATATTTACAAAAATTTAACTTTAAATATGAGTTTTTATATGCTATGATATGTAGTATTAAAAACTACATGCAAGGAGAAGCATATGTCATATTTAATTTTATGCGACAGTGGAGCGGATTTAACAGATGAATTAAAGGCAAAAGAGGAAGTTATTAAAGTTCCTTTAAGCTTGATGCTTGGAGATGAGGTTTTTGTAGACGATGAGAATTTGGATGCCCTAGATTTTCTTCAGAAAATGAAAAATTATCCGGATACCCCTAAATCAGCCTGCCCTTCACCTGAAGATTATTTAAAACATTTTGAAAAAGCTGATGAGGTATATATAATAACTATTTCTTCTAAGCTATCTGCCTCGTATAACTCGGCTAAGATTGCAATAGATATGTATCATGAGGAAAAAGGAAAAAATAAGATATACCTGATAGACTCCAAGGGAGCGGCAGCCTCTCAGACATTGCTTGCTAATAAAATAGTAGAGCTTAAAAATGCCGGAGCAAACTATGATGAGACGGTAAAAGGGGTAGAAGAGCTTAATGCGAAGAAGCAGACTACCTTTGTGTTGGAAACCCTTGAAAATCTTAGAAAAAACGGTAGGCTTACAGGCCTTAAGGCGTTTATTGCAGAGGCACTCAACATAAAGCCTGTTATGACCACGGACAAAGAGGGTAACATTATTAAAGCTGATCAGGCTAGAGGAATTAATAAGGCCTGTGCACTTCTTGCTGATTTAACAGCTAAACACGCAATAGAAACAGGAAGTAAGGCACTTGTAATTTCTCACTGCAATTGTCCTGAGAGAGCGGAAAAAATAAAAGCAATGCTTGAAGAAAAACATAAATTTGAAAAAGTAGATATTGTACCGACAGGAGGGCTTGCTACTCTTTATGCGGCAGAAGGTGGCATAATTATAGGTTGTTAACAGTGTAATATTTAAATAAAAAAAGAAGAGTCCAAATTAAAGGACTCTTCTTTTTTTTATAAAGGGCTACTGATCGGACTCGAACCGACGGCCTGCTGATTACGAATCAGCTGCTCCACCAACTGAGCTACAGTAGCAAATTGCCTTGTTATTATAACTGAAAAAATGTAAAATGTAAAGGGCAAGGTGTTTACAAAGAATAAGAATTATGATATAAAACTAAGTATGCGTTTGTAGCTCAGCTCGGATAGAGCACCGGCTTCCGAAGCCGGGTGTCGCAGGTTCGAATCCTGTCAGACGCATTTTTTGTATTTTAAAATAAAAATATGGGTAACTTTGATAAAAAAATATCAGAATATAGTGAATTGATACTTGATATTTTTCTCTATTCAAGTTAGAATAATAGATAAGTTTGATAACCCGAATCATTCACGCCATAGGTCACAGACCTATCATATTGTATAGTATGTTAGAGTCAACAGCTTTCGGTCTGTGACTATGGGGTGATATTACCAAACATCTGTAAAATATCGTAATTTCGAGCCTTCGGCTTGATTACGATATTTCACAAGATGTTTCGTGAATAATTTGGGATAAACAATATCAACACATATATTTAGGAGGATACTAAAATGGCAGTTAAAGTTGCAATTAATGGTTTTGGTCGTATCGGTCGTCTTGCATTCAGACAGATGTTCGGACATGAAGGTTCAGAAATCGTAGCTATCAATGATCTTACAGATCCTAAGATGCTCGCTCACCTTCTTAAATATGATTCATCACAGGGTAAATATGCACTTGCAGATAAGGTTACAGCAGGTGAGGACAGCATTACCGTTGATGGCAAGACAATCAAAATCTACAAGGAGAAGGATGCAAACAACCTTCCTTGGAAAGAGCTTGGAGTAGATGTTGTACTTGAGTGTACAGGTTTCTATACAAGCAAAGAAAAATCACAGGCTCATATCAATGCCGGTGCTAAGAAAGTTGTTATCTCCGCTCCTGCCGGTAACGATCTTCCTACTATCGTATATAATGTTAACCACGAGAATCTTAAAGCAGAGGATGACATCATTTCTGCAGCTTCTTGTACAACAAACTGCCTTGCACCTATGGCTAAGGCACTTAATGACTTTGCTCCTATCCAGAGCGGTATCATGTCAACCATTCACGCTTACACAGGCGATCAGATGACACTTGACGGCCCTCATCCAAAGGGAGATTTAAGAAGAGCAAGAGCAGCAGCAGCTAACATCGTTCCTAACAGCACAGGTGCAGCTAAGGCTATCGGTCTTGTTATTCCTGAGCTTAACGGCAAGCTCATCGGTTCTGCACAGAGAGTTCCTGTACCTACAGGTTCAACAACTCTTCTTTACGCAGTAGTTAAGAGTGATAAGGAAATCACAAAGGATGATGTAAATGCAGCTATGAAGAAGGCTTCAGATCCTGAGACATTTGGTTACAATGAGGATCAGATCGTTTCTTCTGATATCGTTGGTATGACATACGGCTCACTCTTTGATGCTACTCAGACTATGGTATCTAAGACAGGTGACGGACTTTACCTTGTACAGGTTGTTTCTTGGTATGATAATGAGAATTCATACACATCTCAGATGGTTAGAACAATTAAGTACTTCGAGAAATTTGTAAAATAATGATATAATAAATGCGGTTAAGCCGCCGAGGGCAAGGGCTCTCGGTGGCTTTTTTCACATAATGGAAAATAAGGAGAATAAACCAATGGCAGGATTAAATAAAAAAAGCGTTGATGATATTAATGTTAAAGGTAAAAGAGTGCTGGTACGCTGCGATTTCAATGTACCTCTTAAAGAAGGTAAAATTACAGATGAGAACCGCCTTGTGGCTGCTCTTCCTACAATCAAGAAGCTTATAGCAGATGGCGGTAAGATTATACTTTGCTCACATCTTGGTAAGCCAAAGGGAGAGCCAAAGCCTGAGCTTTCACTTGCTCCTGTAGCAGTTAGACTTGCTGAACTTCTTGGTCAGCCTGTAAAATTTGCGGCTGATGATGAAGTGGTAGGAGCTAATGCTAAGGCAGCTGTAGAGGCTATGAAAGACGGAGAAGTTGTACTTCTTCAGAACACAAGATATAGAAAAGAAGAGACAAAGAATGGCGAAGAGTTCTCTAAAGAACTTGCTTCACTTGCCGATGTATTTGTAAATGATGCTTTCGGTACAGCTCACAGAGCTCATTGCTCAAATGTAGGTGTAACAGAGCATATCGATACCTGCGTAGTTGGTTATCTTATGAATAAGGAAATCGAGTTCCTCGGTAATGCGGTTGAGAATCCTAAGCGTCCTTTTGTAGCAATACTCGGTGGTGCTAAGGTAGCAGATAAGCTCAATGTAATCAACAACCTTCTTGAGAAATGCGATACTCTCATCATCGGCGGTGGTATGGCTTATACCTTCCTTAAGGCTCAGGGTAAGGAAATCGGACTTTCACTTGTTGACAATGAAAAGGTTGATTATTGTAAAGAAATGCTTGAAAAGGCAGAGAAACTTGGTAAGAAACTTCTTCTTCCGGTTGATTCTGTTACAATTAAGGATTTCCCTAATCCAATAGATGCCCCTGTAGAAGTAGAAACTTACGATGCAGATAATATGCCTGCTGATAGAGAAGGCTGCGATATTGGACCAAAGAGTGCTGAAATTTTTGCAAATGAAGTTAAGTCTGCAAAGACAGTAGTTTGGAACGGACCTATGGGTGTATTCGAGAATCCTACACTTGCAGCAGGTACACTTGCGGTAGCTAAGGCTCTTGCAGAGACAGATGCAACTACCATTATCGGTGGTGGAGATTCAGCAGCAGCTGTAAACCAGATGGGATTTGGTGACAAGATGAGCCACATTTCTACAGGTGGCGGTGCTTCCCTTGAATTCCTTGAGGGCAAGGAACTTCCGGGTGTAGCAGCAGCTAATGATAAATAAGAATAATTTGGGATTACCAATTTAGAAACGGTTTTATAAAATTATTATTCTACCGGTCTTGCGACTTAGTGTGATAGTAATATGGTGTAAATTAGATACTAATGGAATTAAAAGAGTGCCGTATTTATGTGTTGCGATAGTTAATAAGGTTGGTAGGAATTTGAAAGGTTAATATAATGAGAAGAAAAATAATTGCAGGCAACTGGAAGATGAACAAGACTCCTAGCGAGGCAGTTGCATTAGTAAATGAATTAAAAGATTTAGTTAAAAATGATGAAGTAGATGTAGTTTACTGCGTACCTGCTATTGATATAGTTCCTGTGGTAGAGGCTGTTAAGGGAAGCAATGTTAAGGTTGGTGCGGAAAATATGTACTTCGAGGAGAGCGGTGCTTACACAGGTGAGATTTCAGCAGCTATGCTTAAAGACGCAGGTGTAGAGTATGTAATCATCGGTCACAGTGAGAGAAGAGATTATTTCAAAGAAGATGATGTGCTTCTTAACAAGAAGGTAAAGAAGGCTATAGAGGCAGGAATTACTCCTATTCTTTGCTGCGGCGAGACTTTAGAGCAGAGAGAAATGGGCATAGCAGTTGATTTTATCAGACTTCAGATTAAGTCTGACTTAAAGGATGTTGCAGCAGCAGATGTAGCTAAACTTGTAATAGCTTATGAGCCTATCTGGGCTATCGGTACAGGTAAGACAGCTACAAGTGAGCAGGCTGAGGAAATCTGTAAGGCAGTTCGTGATTGCGTAAGAGAAATGTATGATGATGATACTGCTGAGAAGGTTCGTATCCAATACGGCGGTTCTGTAAATGCAGGCAATGCAGCAGAGCTCTTTACAAAGCCAAACATTGACGGTGCTTTAGTAGGTGGAGCAAGCCTCAAGGCTGATTTTGGCAAGATTGTAAACTATAAGTAAGAATTTGACATTTTAGTTTTAATAGACTATAATGAAAGATGTAAAAGATTATTAAGTGTTCCATGAGTTCAAAAAGCGAACACCCCGGAGTGTCCTCTCCGGGGTGTTCTATTCCGTTTTTTAGAAAGGTGGTTTAATCCTTTTTAGGCTGGCCGCCTTTTTTCTTTTCTCTGTCCAGCCATTTGCAGATATAGTTTGCTGCTATACTTGCCATAACAGAGAATACAAAAGATATTAAGTTATCCACGAGCTCACCTCCCTTCTATGCCTAGCGGGAGAGGCAACGGTAATATTATAGCACATAAGTTCTGTATTGTCGTAATAAAAATAAGAAAAAAAGAAAAATTCCCAAAATTTGAACAAAACACATATAAAATATAAAATCCTCCTGAAAATTTAGTGAGATTTGCATATGATATTAATGTAATTTTTAAAAATTATAGGAATAATTTTTGAACAAAAGAGGAGAAAAGATATGAAGAAAAAAGTATTAGGCTTATTGCTGGCAGGAGCAATGGTTGTAACTTCGCTATCAGCTTGTGGAGGAAAACTTATGAGCATTCCTTATCAGCCAAACCTTTTTGCATTCTTCTATAATAAGGATATATTTAAACAGGCAGGTATAACTGCGGTTCCAACGACTTGGGATGAGTTTGTAGATGTTGCTAAAAAGGTTAAAGCAGCAGGATTTGATGCAATAACAAGTGATGATGCTTATATAGTATCTATGTTTGGTTATCATTTAAGCCACTTAGTTGGAGCAGAAAAGGCAACAGATATAGTTAAGAACGGCAAATGGGATGACCCTGCTGTTATGCAGGCAGCAAAAGACTATGAAGCACTTGCAAAAGATGGTCTTTTCTCAGCACAGATAGGTGGAAATGCTTGGCCGGCAGGACAGAATACAGAGCTTGCAGGCGGTACAGCAGCTATGTACTTAAACGGTTCTTGGCTTCCAAATGAAGTTCGTGATATAGCTACATTTGAATGGGGATGCTTTGGATACCCAAGCCTTAAGGGTGGTGTAGATGGTCCTGAGGCTGCTAACTATGGAGCACAGGTACTTGCTATTAATAAGGATTCCAAGCAGGCAGATAATGCTTTCAAACTTATTACATATATTACAAAGGGTGAGTTTGATGCTAAGCTTTCAAAAGAATCAATTGGTATTCCGGCCGATTCTTCTAATACAGAATGGCCTGATCTCTTAAAAGATGTTAAGCCTGTTATGGACAGCCTCAAAACCCGTTATGTATGGGCTGCAGGAGCAGAAGCAAATGAAAATATGACACCTATTATCAAAGAGAATTTCCAAAAGCTCTGTGCAGGTACAATTTCAGCTGATGATTTTGTAGGAGCACTTAAGGCGGCAGGAAAGTAAAAATAGTACTTTGAAGTGATTAGTTATGGTGGTATCGCAGAGGGCGTTACCACCATAAACTTTATATATACTTTATTTGGAGGTGATGGGATTGAAAAAAAATAAAGCAATGATAATTACATTTATCACTCCGGCAGTCCTGATGTTTTGCGTTATATTTTTATATCCTATATTGAGAACTATCTTAATGAGTTTTTTTAATATTGAGGGTGTAACTGACAAGATGTCAAGCTGGACCTTTGTAGGTTTGGATAATTATATTAAATTATTTTCTACAAAGCTTTTTATGATATCAGCTTGGAATCTTTTTAGAATATGGCTTTTTGGGGGAATAGTGGTAATGGCATTAGCCCTGCTCTTTGCTGCTATTATAACTAGCGGAATAAGGGGAAAGGCATTTTTTAGGGCAGTGATATACATGCCTAATGTAGTAAGTGCTGTGGCACTTGCGACAATGTGGCTTCAATATATATACAGTCCGAAGTTTGGCTTGATTAAAAACTTTTTTGCTTCGTTAGGTCTTGAAAAACTGTCTAAAATACTTTGGTTAGATGCAGACCATAAGTTTACGGCTCTCCTTATAGCATATTGTTTTGGAATGGTGGGCTATCATATGCTCATATTTACAAGTGGAATTGAGCGTATAAGCAAAGATTATTATGAGGCTGCTACATTGGATGGGGCAGATAAAATTAAGCAGTTCAGATTTATAACACTTCCACTTTTAAAAGGAATCTTTAAAACCAATATTACTATGTGGAGTGTAACCAGTGTAGGATTTTTCGTATGGTCACAGCTTTTTTCAACAGTTACGGCGGATACGGGAACTATAACACCTATGGTGTATATGTATTTACAGATTTTCGGTGCGGGAAATGCTGTGACAGAGAGAAACGCAGGGCTTGGTGCAGGCGTAGGTGTAGTTCTCAGTATTGCGGTTGTGTTGGTGTTCTGGGTTTCTAATATACTGCTAAAAGATGACAATATAGAATTTTAAGGAGGACGAGAAGATGGCAAAAAAAGAAAAAGATTTCAGAGAACCTTTTCGTCTGAAAAAAGAATTGAGACTCTTGCCGGGTATAATCACAGTTACGATATTTAACTTTATCAATATATGGAATGAGTACTTCCTATCTTTGATATTTGCGAATTCAGACCAGGTGCGTTCGGTAGCTGTAGGACTTTATTCTATGATTAATTCAATGAGGTATACGGGAGATTATGCAGGCATGTTTGCGGCGGTTATGATAGTCTTCTTACCTACATTTGTACTTTATATCTTCCTTTCAAATAAGATTATTGCAGGTGTTACAGGGGGAGCCATTAAGGGTTAAACACAATTAGATAAATGGTATTAAAAAGGGCATATCATCTTGATGGAGATATGCCCTTCTTAGATTGGTATCAAATTTTGGGGAAAATATATAAAACAGAGAATTTTTGTTAAGAAACATACCATTTTGCATCCAGTTTTTTATCTGCAAAATAATTAATCATTTCTTCTGTAAGGCTTACACCTTCATGCATTTGGATTATATCTTCAGGGTAGAACCAGGTTCCTTCCTTCAATTCATCTTTGTCAAGCTGTATCTTATCATCTCCGTCTACCTCTGCAAAGAAGCCTGCAAGTAAAGAAGAAGAGGCAGACCAAGGCTGGCTTTTATAAAAGGAGATGTTTTTAAGTTTAAGCCCGACTTCTTCAAAAGCCTCTCTAGCGGCACTTTCTTCAAGAGTTTCACCTATTTCAGTAAAACCTGCAACAAGGGCATAGCGGTTATAGCCTTTATTCGCATATTTGGTAAGTAAAATCCTACCCTTACTTATAATACCTACTATGACTCCGGGGCAGATTTTAGGATAAATCAGGTTGTTACATTTAGGACATCTTACCATACGCTCCTTACTGTCTAAGGTAGTATGATGACCGCATCTGCCACAGTAGCGATTAGCTTTATACCAAGAGTAGAGCTGCCAAGCTGTTATAACTGCAAACGAAGTGTCAAGCGGCTTAATAGAGCGATATTTAAGTGCAGGAAGATAGCATAAGTTCTTGGTCTCTGGAGAGAAATTATCATCATTTAAAAGATAGAGTTCTTTTTCCACTCCGTCAAGTTTCATTTTAAAAAGATAGATTAGTTTATCCGAGATTGAAGTGTTCTTATCATTCAGCTCTGAAAAAGTAGGCAGAGTCCATATAATTTCTTCACTATTAGCCTTGCCGGGTATCGCATTTTCAAGGCTTTCAATATTTCCCTCAGCATGACAGAGTAAGTCATTGTTCTTAAAATATAGTATTAGACTTTCATCGTTTGCTTTAGCATTTGGGTTGTAGCTGTTATTATAATCATTATTTAATAAATCCTGTATCATACTTTTCCTCTTTAATAATTGATATGAAGATTGTAACACTTATTAAAATAATATAAAAGTCTTTTAGGGGAAATTATTGTTTTTCATACTACTGATTAAAAAATATCAATTAAACAGTTAAAATATTACCTATGTAAAAAATAAAAAATGTGTTATATTAAAATTCATCAAGAATACAGGATAAAATTTAATGGACTTTGGAGAAAAATATGGAAAATTATAATAGGTATCAGAGAAATTATTTTATGCCAAAGAAGCCTAGCTATGACTGGGTACAAAAAGAATATATAGATAAGCCGCCATATTGGTGTTCTGTGGATTTGAGGGATGGTAACCAGGCACTGATAGAGCCTATGAGCTTGGAAGAAAAGCTGGAGTTTTTTAAAATGCTTGTAGAAATAGGCTTTAAGGAGATAGAAGTGGGTTTTCCGGCTGCCTCAGAAACAGAGTATAATTTTATTAGGGCTTTAATTGAAAATAATCTTATTCCTAAAGATGTGACAATTCAGGTGCTTACTCAGGCAAGGGAACATATTATAAAGAAGACTTTTGAAGCGGTAAAAGGAGCACCGCATGCAGTTATCCATGTATATAATTCTACATCTGTGGCACAAAGAGAACAGGTGTTTGCAAAAAATAAAGAAGAGGTTAAGGAGATTGCGATAAATGGAGCAAGATTGTTAAAAAAGCTTGCATCAGAAACAGAGGGAAATTTTTTGTTTGAATATTCTCCTGAGAGTTTTACAGGGACAGAGGTGGAGTATGCCCTTGAAGTCATAAACGCAGTGATAGATGAGTGGAAACCGACTAAGGAAAATAGGGCTATTATAAATCTTCCTGCTACAGTAGAACTCTCACTTCCGCATGTATTTGCTACTCAGGTAGAATATATACATAAAAATATGAAGCATAGGAATGGGGTTATTCTCAGCCTCCATCCTCATAATGACAGGGGGACGGGAGTTGCAATTGCGGAGTTGGGGCTTTTGGCAGGAGCAGACAGAATAGAGGGAACACTTTTTGGTAATGGAGAGCGGACAGGAAATGTGGATGTAGTCACACTTGCTATGAATATGTATTCGCATGGAGTAGATCCAAAGCTTAATTTTTCTAAACTGCCTGAGATAAAAGAGGTATACGAGAGACTTACTCGAATGGAAGTATCTCTTAGGCAGCCTTATGCGGGAGAATTAGTATTTACGGCATTTTCAGGCTCTCATCAGGATGCAATATCAAAAGGATTTGTTTACAGGGGAGAACATAAAGAGGATAAGTGGGTGGTACCATATCTTCCGATTGACCCCAAGGATGTAGGCAGAAGTTATGATGGAGATGTAATCCGTATAAACAGTCAGTCCGGAAAGGGTGGAGTAAGTTATATACTGCGAACAAATTATGGAATTGAAATACCGAAGAATATGCAGGAAGAACTTGGCTATACAGTCAAATCTGTTTCTGACCATGAGCATACAGAACTTACTGCAGATAGGATTTATGATATTTTCTTGGATAAATATGTGAACAACAAAGAAGTTTTTTCCATAAGAGATGCCGAGTTTGTACAAAGTGGTGGTTTTCTTGCAACAGTATGCATTACGCATAATAGCAAAGAACGAATAGTTAAATCCAATGGTAACGGACGATTGGATGCTGTTGCAAATGCTCTCAGACAGTATTTTGACATAGATTATGATATATCCGAATATGAAGAACATGCCTTAACCAAGGGTTCAACTTCTAAGGCAGTGACCTTTGTGGGAGTTGTATATGAAAATAAAAAATATTGGGGTGTAGGTTTTGATGAGGATATTATTAAGGCATCCATAGATGCACTTGTGTCTGCACTTAATCAGCTTGAGAAACTTTGTTTTGTAGAAGAAAAAGAAGAAAGGCTGAATAATATATTGAATATAATTCAAGAGAATTATAGGGACATCACTTTGGAGAAACTTGCTGAAAAGACTTATCTTTCTAAGCCTTATCTTTCAAAATATATTAAAGCTAAGTCGGGCTTATCTTTTGGAGATAATGTAAGGATGATAAGGCTTAAAAAGGCAAAGTCGCTTTTAGTCAGTGGCAATTTAAAGGTAGAAATAATTTCTGAGATTGTGGGTTATCCTAATGTAGAACATTTTATCAGAATTTTTAAGAGGGAATTTGGAAAAACCCCGTCACAGTTTAGGAGTGAAGCTAATAGAAATAAATAAGAAAAAGGAACTGTAGTACTAACAAAAATGTTGGTATACAGTTCCTTTTTTGTTAAATGAATATTTAAAGATTTTCTAGTAATTGAACATTGCCAAAGCCCCAAGGCTTATGGTTATCATTATAAATCCTGCCAGTAAAACCCCTGCCAGTACAGCGACAGTGCCTTTTTTTATATTAATACCTAACAGACAGGCAGCAAGGCTTCCTGTCCATGCTCCGGTACCCGGAAGAGGAATACCGACAAAGAGAGTAAGTGCAAGATATAGACCGAAACCTGCCTTATTTTCTAATTTTCTGCCTGCCCTGTAGCCTTTTTCGAGGAAGAAGGAAAATATCTTTCCGATGTAAGGTTTGTCCTTTCCCCAGTGAAGTATCTTGCCCGCAAAAAGGAAGATAAAGGGAATCGGCAGCATATTTCCGATTATAGATATGCCGTAAGCCGTAAGCGGACTTAACCCTATGGCAGTGGCAAGAGGAATGGCACCACGAAGCTCTATAAGAGGAAGCATTGAAATAAAAAATACCTGTAAATATTTAATCAGCATGAAACCTCACTTTATGGGAGGTAGAAAGCAGGGATAGATACATCTGCACTTCCATACATTTTCTTAGCAAAGAGAGCAGACACAGCCTTAAATGTTTCATCTGAATAATGAAGATCGAGAATTTTGGCTATGCAGTGAAAAGTATTAGGTGACATGCAAACTCCCCAAGTATCAGGAAGATTTGGCATTTCAGAAGACGAAATCATCAGTGGTGTAATGGTGATTATATCTTCGGTTTCTACATTGCAGGCGCAGATGATTAATTGTTCTTTATCGTCGAGTTTGAAGCTAAGCTCGTATCCTTTACCATTGTTTTTATTAGCAAAAAAAGAAGAGGCATCAGCCTTGATGGCAGCAGTATTAAGTAAAACATTTTTATTCAGAGAAGGAATGGCTTTTACAAGCTCAATTAGTTTATTTATGCTGCTTTGACTAAGAATATCGCCGCTTATTGAATCGCTGTCTTTTTTATCCATTAAAAATGTGATTAAAGCATCAATTTCATCTTGTGAAAGTAGTGACATATTTTTTTCAGACATAAGAACCTCGCTTTCAAATTTTAAAGTATTTATATTATCATTATAACAACCTCATGCTAAAAATACAATGGAAAAGTGGGACAAGAGATAAGAAAAATGCGATAATGATAGTTGTTATCAAAATTATCTGAAAATTATTGAGAAATTACATCAATTAACGCAAATTGCACAATAAAAATACATTAATAACCTTTACAGAATTAAACTTAAATAGTAAAATTAAAGAGAATGTTATAAAGTTTGTAACAAATGTTTTAACTCCTAAGTGTTAGGGTTATCAGTATCAATATTATTCAAAATTTAAGGAGGCTATCTATGGCTAGATCAATGAAAACTATGGATGGAAATACCGCTGCCGCTCACGTATCCTATGCGTTTACAGATGTTGCAGCTATCTATCCTATTACACCTTCTTCCCCTATGGCTGATTACACAGATCAGTGGGCTACACAGGGAAGAAAGAACATTTTCGGGCATGAGGTTATTATGTCTGAGATGCAGTCTGAGGGTGGTGCAGCCGGAGCAGTACATGGCTCATTACAGGCCGGTGCGTTAACCACTACCTATACAGCTTCTCAGGGACTTTTACTTATGCTCCCTAATATGTATAAGATTGCAGGAGAATTACTTCCTACAGTATTCCATGTATCAGCCCGTGCACTTGCAAGCCACGCACTTTCTATATTTGGAGATCATTCAGATGTTTACGCCTGTCGTCAGTCAGGCTTTGCTATGCTTTGTGCAAACAGTGTACAGGAGGTTATGGATCTCGGTGCAGTAGCACATCTTAGTACAATTGAGAGCCGTGTGCCTTTCCTTCATTTCTTTGACGGTTTCAGAACTTCACACGAAATTCAGAAAATCGAAGCCTGGGACTATGATGATTTAAAAGACATGTGCAATATGGAAGCAGTTGCTGCATTCAGAAATAAATCACTTAACCCTAACCGTCCATTACAGCGTGGTACAGCTCAGAACCCTGATATCTTCTTCCAGGCAAGAGAGGCTTCTAACCGTTTTTATGATGTTGTGCCTGAGGTTGTTCAGAACTATATGGATAAGGTTAATGTTAAAATTGGTACTAATTATAAATTATTTAATTACTACGGTGCTGAGGATGCAGACAGAGTAATTATAGCTATGGGTTCAGTTTGTGAGACAATTGATGAAACCATCGACTATATGAATGCTAACGGACACAAGGTTGGTGTTGTTAAGGTTCGTCTTTACAGACCGTTCTCAGCTAAACACCTTATTGCAGCTCTTCCTGAGACTGTTAAGAATATCATCGTACTTGACCGTACAAAAGAGCCTGGTTCTCTCGGTGAGCCTCTCTACCTTGATGTAGTAGCTTCACTCCGTGGAACTAAGTTTGAGAACTGTCTTGTTACTACAGGCCGTTATGGTCTTGGCTCTAAGGATACAACTCCAGCTCAGATTATTGCAGCTTATAAGAATACAGAGAAGCCAAGATTTACCATTGGTATCAAGGATGATGTAACCCATCTTTCTCTCGATATTACAGAAAATCCTTCCACAGCTCCTGCCGGAACTACCTCTTGTAAGTTCTGGGGACTTGGTGCAGACGGTACTGTTGGTGCAAATAAGAACTCTGTTAAGATTATCGGTGACCATACAGATAAATATGCACAGGCTTATTTTGATTATGATTCAAAGAAATCAGGTGGTGTTACTATATCTCACCTTCGTTTCGGTGATAAAAAGATTAACTCTACTTACCTTATAAATAAAGCAGATTTTGTTGCCTGTCATAATCCATCCTATGTACGCAAGTATGATATGGTACAGGATATCAAAGACGGCGGTACCTTCCTTCTTAACTGTCCTTGGGATGTAAATGAGCTTTCAGAGCGTCTTCCTGGTCAGGCTAAGAAGTATATCGCTGAGCATAACATCAAGCTTTACACAATAGACGGTATCAAGATTGGTAAGGAAATCGGTCTTGGTGGGCGTATTAATACAGTGCTTCAGGCAGCTTTCTTCAAGCTTGCAAATATCATCCCTATCGAAGATGCTGTGGAGTATATGAAGGCAGCAGCTAAGGCTTCTTATCAGAAGAAGGGTGACGATGTTGTACAGATGAACTACAATGCGATAGATGCAGGTGTATCCGGTATTGTAGAAATTCAGATACCTGAGGACTGGAAGAATGCAGAAGCAGAGGATATCTCAGCTAAGGCAGGAGAAGGTCTTGAAAATGTTGTACACTATGTAAATACAATTCAGAATAAGATAAATGCACAGGCAGGTAATACACTTCCTGTATCAGCCTTTGTGGAATATGCAGATGGTACTACACCATCAGGTTCGGCAGCATTTGAAAAGAGAGGAATAGCAGTAGAAGTTCCTACTTGGAATAAGGATACCTGTTTACAGTGTAACCTCTGTTCTTATGTATGTCCTCATGCAGCAATTCGTCCTGCCGTTATGGACGAGGAAGAGGCAGCTAAGGCTCCTGATTCTATGAAAATGGTAGATATGAAGGGTATGCCGGGCAAGAAGTTTGCAGTTACTGTATCCGTACTTGATTGTACAGGTTGCGGTTCTTGCGTGAATGTCTGCCCTGAGGTTAAGGGAAATAAGACTCTTTCACTTTCAGCTCTTGATACACAGCTTGTAGAGCAGAAGAGCTTTGATTATGGAAGAACGCTTGAACTTCATGAGGATGTACTTGCTAAGTTCAATGCAGTTACACCAAAGGGAAGTCAGTTCAGACAGCCTTACCTTGAGTTCTCAGGTGCTTGTGCAGGCTGTGGTGAGACTCCTTATGCTAAGCTTATTACTCAGATGTTTGGTGATAGAATGTATATTGCAAATGCAACAGGTTGTTCTTCAATCTGGGGCGGTTCTTCACCTGCCAACCCATATACAGTTGACAAGAGGGGCAGAGGTCCTGCTTGGGCTAACTCACTCTTCGAGGATAATGCTGAGTATGGTTATGGTATGGCACTTGGAACGGAAGCTCTTAGAATGAGAGTTATTGACAATGCTGAGAAGCTTATTGAAAAGGTAGATGCTGATACCAAGGAAGTTATTCAGAAGTATCTTGATACAAGAAAGAGCTCAGGCGAGAATACAGAGGCAGCAAGAAGAATGGTTCAGGCACTTTCAGCTTGTGGTGTTGAAGCTGAAGAGAAAGATTATATCCTTGCTAATGCTGACTTTGCAGGAAAGAAGAGCCAGTGGATCTTCGGTGGAGACGGTTGGGCTTACGATATCGGTTATGGCGGTCTTGACCATGTACTTGCCTCTAACAGAGATGTAAATGTATTTGTATTTGATACAGAGGTTTACTCAAATACAGGTGGACAGGCTTCTAAGTCTACTCCAACAGGTGCTGTAGCGCAGTTTGCTGCAGGCGGTAAGGAAGTAAGAAAGAAGAATCTTGCTGAGATAGCTATGGGCTATGGTTACATTTATGTAGCTATGGTAGCTATGGGTGCTGATTACAACCAGTGTGTTAAGGCTATAGCTGAGGCTGAGGCTTATCCTGGTCCATCACTCATAATAGGTTATGCACCTTGTATCGCACATGGTATTAAGGGTGGTATGAGAGTTTCTATGACTCAGGAGAAGAAGGCAGTTCAGTCCGGTTACTGGAGTCTTTTCCGTTACAACCCACTCCTTGCAGAAGAAGGAAAGAACCCATTCACTATGGATTCAAAAGAGCCTACTCTTACTTATAGAGAGTTTATTGAAACTGAAGTTCGTTATAATAGACTTCTTAGAAGCAACCCTGAGAAGGCAGAGGAATTATTCAAACGTTCCGAGGCAGAAGCTAAGTTCAGGCGTGAGACATTTAAGAGAAGAACTATGTGGAATGTTGAGGAGTAAAATGAGGTGGTTGTTTAGCCTGCATTTACTTGACAGATACAGCCTGGATAGTGTAAAATTAAAATTGTAAAACCACATAGATAAACACAAAAAAGCCTAGAAGCTGCAACTTCTAGGCTTTTCCCATGCAAAGCGTGGCAGGCTAGTTGTTATTATTATGTCAGTGTAGGAGATGACAACAGGAATATTATAGCAAAATAGCAAAGAACTGCAAGTAAATATAAAAAGAATAGTTTGCAAAAAAATATAGTAGTCCTAAGTAAAAGTGGACAGGTGTCACATAAGAGCAAAAATACCCTTTGTCAATACTTGACTATAATTGCTTTTAAAAGTAAAATTTTATAGTAATTATTATTAAAAAATGATAGTGTCAACTGACATATGAAAAAATGTTAGTAAGAAAAAAGCACTTTCACA
>NZ_JBQNBU010000003.1:0-69529 GCF_052169795.1 Catonella sp. | reverse complement strand
TTGCTTTTTTATTTGCAAAACCCCTGAAAATAAAGGTTTTATAAGAAAACAAGGGGTGTCTTTTGACACTACCTAAATATAGAGAGAGGTAAAATTTATGAAAAAGAATTTATCAATAGTACTTATATTAGTAGTTGCATTAGGGTTATTTAATCCCATATCAGCTTATGCTAAATCTGGTCCAACAATTGAACAGCTTTATGGTGAAATGATGAATAGCATATCTAAATATAATTTCGTATCATTTACCAGAGATATTGAAAGAGTAAATGAATATGGAGAAAAAACACTTATTAAGCATAAATATAAGTTTAATTTAAAAAAATATACTCTCAACATAGATGTTGTAGCCTATGATGTGGACAAAAATAAGAAAAAGAAGGTGTTTGCTTTTAAATACAAATGTAGCTGGAATCGATCTAACTGGGAAAAAAATAAAACTTCATATCATACAACATATCTTAAAAATAGTATATATTCTCCGATAGTATCTGATGTAGTTGCTGCATTAGATTCAAAAACAGATTACTATATGCCTTACATGTATATATTGTGGGATTATTATATGGATGGTATGTCCTTATATCATCCATTGAAGGATGATAAAGTAAAGGCTGTAACAGATCCACAATATCCGGAATTTTGGAATTGGGAAGGTAGATATGATGCGTATGACTATAATGCTGAAACTGGATGGGCTATAACATATGTTTCGTTTTATGCCAATAAAAAGACCTATGTTCCAGATGAAATATGTATCGAAAGAAAGAATTCTGATAATAATCTGAGTTCAATTGTGACAGTATATAATATAGTGTATAAAAAATAACTTTTACTGCATTGGTAAATATAATCTACAAAGGAAATATACGAGACTTTAAACCAATAACTTTTTATGGGGAGATATTTATGGAACAAAATATTTATGTTATTTTAGGCATTAGCATATTAGTTTTAATTCCAATTTTTGTAGTTCAAGATAAAATTATATGTACTTATTATCTGGCAAAGCTTGCAGAAAGATATAAATATGGTATTGATATTGGGTGTAATACTTTAATAGAATTGAGAGAGAAACTGATAGATGTAATTGGGCAAGATGTAGTTATTATGGGAAATCATGTAATCGCAGGAGATGGAAGTACAAAATATGTATTTTCCATTGAAAATGGAAAAGTGATTGCAGAATATCCAAACTATTATCAAGGCTATTTAAAAATATTTAAGTTAAAAAAGGCTATATCTACAAGTGTGATAATGGACAAGATTGCTGCTAAATATAATCCTGAATTTCAAATTGAAGAACCTGTAACATATGCAAAGGCAGGAAGGGTTTTTAAAAGAACTGCATTTGTACTTGTATTATATGTTTTAATTGTTGGTTCAAGCTTAGTGTGGATAGTTTCGAATAATTCTTCTAAAATGATAGATCTTATAAAAAATTCTTCGCCAGCTGAATATCCAAACTATACATACGGAAAAGCTTTTGATACATTTTTTGATGAAACTAAATGGGAATTTTTTACATCCGATGGTAAAAATAACAGTTTTTTTGATAGCTTATTTGATAGGGGACTGGAAATAGTTGGGTTAAAAAAGAAAAACAGAAATCTTTTCAAAGTAGTAAAATTTACCGGTAAGAATTATTCTGATAGTGGTGAAATAGAGGTTGTAGTTAATTTTATTATTCATGATGATGGCAAAAATGTTAGTGTTCGTTCTGTAGAATTTAATGGTAAAAAATCGGAAAATGATATAATGAGAATTATATTCGATATAGTGGCTAAAGATGTTAAAAGTCAAAAAAGTACTGATAAGAAAGAAAAAGCTAAGAAAAAATCTAAAAAAAAGAAACAGAAAAAGGCAGAGAATAACAAAAAAGCCAAAAAGAAACAGGAAAAGACGACAACAGCGAATAATTACTATAACAATGAATTCCTTCTTCCATACAGCGATAGTACATATCTAACAGACTCTGATTTACGTATTATGAGTTCAGAAGAGCTTAGAATAGCTAGAAATGAAATCTTTGCCAGATATGGTCGTATGTTTAATGATGTTGAGTTACAAAATTACTTTAATAAATGCAGCTGGTATGAACCATTAATAAAACCAGAGAATTTCAACGAAAACCAGCTTAATGAATATGAGAAGGCTAATATACAGCTAATAAAACAACATGAAAAAGCTGCCAATTCCGGAAGTGAGAGCATATACTTTGCCGGTATGTACACAGATGGCAATGGTATCTATGTAGATATGCAACAGTATTCTTCACCCGGACAAACTGTATACGGCTTAAACGCAGGATATATTGAAATTTTGGGCGATAAAATTCAACTATATGAGAATAGGACTAATATTTATATGAGTGAAGACGGAAATCTACAAGTTCAAGTAAAGGGAAATTCTATAATTTTAACAGGAGAATTGACATTTTCACAAACTGGTGAAACTTTTGATGTATCAGGTGAATATAATTTGCAAAGAAGATATCCAAGACCTTGAAAAACTCCTCATTTGATGTAAATGCTTTTTGTGCATTAAAATATTTAATAATTCAAAGGAGGTAATGTAGATAAAATAGTCTAAAAGTAGTTAGTATACATGAAGCTAAAGGAAAGGAAAAAAGGATGAATAAGAAAATAAGTGTAATATTAGTAACAATGATGTTAGTTGTATTTGGTTATTTAAATACTTTTAACGAAAAGGTATATGCTGAGGATAAAAAGTATTTGGAAATGAATTCGGAAATAACCGAAAGCGGAATTTATGTAGTGCCTGCTGCCGGAAGAATTGAGGGAAATGTATATAGAATTTCAAAAGTTAATAGTGAGTATGAATTTAGGAGCTGTAGAGGTTCTATAATAGGAACAGAGTATTATAGGATTCCTGCCGGTGAATATAATATAAGTATTGCTCGTAATGGAAAAATAAAGTATATACAGGAATCTCCATCTATATATGAACAGGAGGATAATAATAGCTTAGATACCGCTACTGTTATTCAATCTAATATTTTATATACGGGTGGTTTTTCAGGTTCAAGATCCCCACATCATGGTGATTATGATGATTATTATAAAATAAATTTGCCACAAAATGGAAGTATATATGTGGAAGCTCCATTAAAAAATGACTATTATAAACTTAAAGCTGTTTTATATGAAGAAGATACTACTGGTAATGTAAAGGAGTTGCAAAAATATGAGTATAGTGATTTAAAATCTGCTAAATTCAGACTTCATAAAGGAACAGTATATTTGAAAATATTTGTTGCTGATGTAGATGGTTACTATGATGATTATCAATTTAAAGTAGTTTATAATCCTGATACTGAACTTTCTGAAGTTGAGTACAATAATGAAAAAGATACAGCAAATATAATTCAGCCTAATTTGAGCTATACTGGTAACATTAACTATGGTTATAATAATGAATATGATGTTGATTTCTATAAAATAAACTTACCAACTATAGGAAGAGCTAAACTTAGATTGCAAGTACCAAGGCAAACAGAAAATGAACTGTTTAAGGCTGAATTACTGCAATATGACTCTCGGGATAAAGCTACTGTTATTGATACTTTGTATTCTACTGAAAATCCTGTAAATTATGGGCAGGAAAAGGTATTGAAAGCTGGTGAATATTACATTAGAGTTACTAGAACCGGTGGTAAAGAGGAGTCTTTTGTAGATTATAATATTCAGTTAGAATATAAAACAGAAGTGCTTGTTGATAAAATAGAAGTTTCCAGCCCTAAGACAGAGTATTTTACCGGAGATGAGGCTAAGTTAAATGTAACAGTTTTACCTGAAAATGCTGAAAATAAAGATGTGTCATGGAGTACAAATGACGAAAAAGTAGTAACAGTAGATGGATATGGAAATATTACTTGTAAAAAAGCCGGTACAGCTATTATTATAGCCAGATCAAAATCATCAACCAATGTATATGGTGAGTATAGGATTACAGTTAAAGAGGTACTGGTAGAACAGATAGATGTAAATATTAATAATACAGTTCTTGGCGTGGGTGGAAAAACTAAAGTTATGGCTGATATTTATCCTGCCAATGCTGACAACAAATCTATAATCTGGGATACTTCTGATTCTTCCATAGCTACTGTGTCTGATAAAGGCATCGTTAAGGCACTTAAGTCAGGTAAGGTTACAATACAGGCAATGGCTTCAGATACCAGCGGTATTATTGGTACAGTTGAGCTTACAATTAAGAAAAATGAAAGTGTGAAACTTAAATCTATAACTGTAACAGAAAAAAATGGGAAAAATAAAGAAATATTTAAATTTAATTCTAATGATAGTAAGATGGTACTTACATTAGGGAGAGATTTAGATGTTATAAATATTTTACCTAACACAGTTAGCAAAAAGGTGAAATTCACTATAAATGGCAAGAAAGTAAAAAAGATAAAAATAAAAATTGGACGTGGAAAGACTAAGAAAGTAACTATTAAAGTCCATAATGAAATAGGAAAAAGTAAAAGATATATTGTTTATGTGACTAGAAATTAGGTCTTATTTATATCTAGGAGATTGATTTATCAGTATAATAAAAACTAATTTACTGAAATTTTGTAAATAAGTAGCTTTTAATTTATTAAAAGATTGGCTTTGACTTTAAGTGGGTGAATGAATTATGAAAAAATTATGGAACACATTAGTAACAGTAGTAATTATTCTTGTATTATTAAGAGCATTTAGCAATTTAATAGACAGTAATGGAACACCTAAGAAAAAGAATAATATTACAACAGATTATAAGACAAATGAAATTAATGGACAGAAGCAAGAAAATGAAAAAAATAAAAAAGAATTTTCACAGAATGAAACTGTTGAATTTGGAGGGGTTGAATATAAAATAATAAATGTAGTAAAAAGTAGTGGGAGTCAATTTGATAAACCTAAAAGTGGTTGTGAATATGTTACAGTATACATAAGAATTGATAATAATTCTAATGAAAAAATATCATATAATCCGTTAGACTGGAAGATGGAAAATAGCAAGGGACAAGAAACTTCTTGTGATATTATTGGAGGAGATAGTGACACAAAGTTACATAGTGGTGCTTTAAATCCAAATGGTTATGTTGAAGGAAGTATAACATTTGAACAGCCTATTGGAGATAATGATTTAAAATTAAATTTTTATAACAATGTATTTGTTTCTAATGAGCCTTACTTTAAGTTTATTTTGGGCAGTAGAAAAACCAATAATAATTTTGTAAATGGTGGGACTAAGTCAACAGATAACACACAAAAATATATAAATAATAACCAGAGTTTTTCTTCAAATTCGAGCAATGGAGTGGAGTACAGCCGAGAAGAACTTGTAAATGCAGCTTACAATTACTACATAGCTAAACATGGATATTCTTCTATAGGTGTAGTCTTAGATCATTATGACGGTGATAATGCTGTAATTTGGATTAATGAAGATACACCTGAAAGAGTTTTAGCTTTGGACTGGTATACAGTAAATATATATACCGGTAAAGGAACTGATTTTTTGGGAGCTCCAATTGATATAATGAACCCACCGACAACAACAACTAATAATTACAATAACGATGAATATATCTTCCCTTACAGTGATAGTCAATATTTAACTGATTCTGATTTATGGTCAATGAGTTCAGATGAGCTTAGAATAGCAAGAAATGAAATCTATGCCAGACACGGGCGTATGTTCAAAGATCAAGCCCTACAGAACTATTTTAATTCTAAAAGCTGGTACATACCTTCTGTAAGACCTGAAGATTTTAATGAACAATGGCTTAATGAATATGAAAAGGCAAATGCTAAATTTATAAAAAGCTTTGAATAAAATTTACAAAAACGTATTATGCAAAAACATATTATTGCATAATACGTTTTTGCATTGTATAATATCCATATTAGGAGGTGATACAATGCGTTTTATAGGCAGAGAATATGAATTAAAGGAATTAAACGAAGAATATAACAAGGGAAACTTTGCCTTATCAGTAATTTACGGAAGAAGACGAGTAGGTAAAACCTATTTAATAAAGGAATTTCTAAAAGACAAGAAAGGCTATTATTTTGTAGCTTTAGAGTCGAATGCACTGATTAATTTAAGCCTATTATCTATAGCTGTGTATGAAGCTTGTGGTAATTTGAAGGGATTACCGGATTTTTTGGATTTTGAATCAGCTTTTAGATACTTATTTGAATATACAAAAGAAAATAGGATAGTCTTTGTAATTGATGAATATCCATATTTAGCGCAAACTGCAGAATATATATCTTCTTTATTGCAAAAACTAATTGATGAATATCGGGATAATAGTAAACTTTTTCTTATATTATGTGGTTCATCTATGAGTTTTATGGAGAATCAGGTATTAGCTTATAAAAGTCCACTCTATGGAAGAAGGACAAGTCAGTTAAAGATTAATCCGTTTAATTATTTGGATGCAGCAAAATTCGTGGAAAGCTATAGTTATAAAGAAAAAGCGATAGTATACGGACTTACGGGTGGAATAGCTGAATATTTAACATTCTTTAATGATAATGTAGAATTAAAAACTAATATTATCAACAATTTCCTTAAAACTAGTGGCAGATTGTTTGAAGAACCGACTAACTTATTAAAACAGGAATTAAGACAACCTAAGACTTACAATGATATACTTTTTGCAATTGCGGGTGGATCCAGTAAATTAAATGAGATTGCAACCAAATTAAATATGCAGACTGGTGGACTTACATATTACATAAATTCTTTGGTTGAGCTTGGAATTGTAGAAAAGAAAACACCGGTTCTTGATAGAAAAACTAAAAGGCCGGTATATGTGATAAAAGATACCATGTTTAGATTTTGGTATTACTTTGTTCAAAAAGGTATGAACCTGATAAATATGGAACTTGGTGAAATAGTTTATGACAAACAGGTTGAAGCAAGATTGAATGATTATATGGGAAGTGTATTTGAAAAAATAACCATAGAATACTTTGAGCAAAGGCTTCGTAAAGGTAAATTAAATTTTATACCGGCTGATTACGGAAACTGGTGGGGAAATGATAAAATAAGAAAACAAGAGTCTGAAATAGATTTATTAGCTTATGATGAAAGTAATAATAATTGTTTATTTGCTGAAGTAAAATGGAGAAATCAAAAAACTGATGAAACTGTATTAAAAGACTTAATAGAAAAGTCTATGAATTTTGGATGTTTGGATAGATATTATTGGTTGATAAGTCTGTCAGGGTTTGAAAAATTTACTAAACTTGAAAATGTAGAATTGATTGATATTAATGATGTTTATGAAGTATAAAATCTTAATTCAATGATAAAAAACTAAAAAAACTTAAAATGCCACTTGTACTTTTCATATTATAAGTTTATAATTATAATCGGCAATAAGTTGGATGTTTAGATACAATTCAGTTTATTCTGGATAAAACCAAACTTAAGTTTAATGGAGGGCTAAGAATGGGTAGTACAGCAGTGCTGTCAGCAAGAGATAGAATACTTTCTCTGCTTGACGAAAACAGTTTTGTTGAAATTGGTGCTTTAGTAACAAAAAGAAGCACAGATTTCAATCTGAGTGAAAAAGAAGTTCCTGGTGATGGCGTAATTACAGGCTATGGTCTTATTGACGGTAGTCTTGTTTATGTTTATAGTCAGGATAAGGATGCTCTTGGCGGTTCTATGGGCGAGATGCATGCAAGACAGATAGTTAATGTTTATGACCTTGCTACTAAGGTTGGAGTTCCTGTAATTGCTATTACAGACTGTGCAGGTATGCGCCTTGAGGAATCCACAGATGCACTTGATGCCTTTGGTAAGGTATATCAAAGACAGGTACTTGCAAGTGGAGTTATCCCAACAGTTACCGTAATTCTCGGAACTTGCGGTGGTGGTTCTGCTATATCGGCAGCTATCAGTGATTTTGTCATTATGACAAAAGAAAATGCTAAGCTTTTTGTAAATTCACCAAATGCAGTAGATAATAATTATACTGCTAAATGTAATACAGCAGGTGCAGCATTTCAGGCTGAGTCAGGTAATGTAGATATTGTTGCAGCAGATGATGTGGAAGCTCTTGCTAAGGCTAGAGAACTTGTTTCTATTCTGCCTTCAAATAATGAGGATACAGGTGTATTAAGTGAATGTGAGGATGACTTAAACAGGGCAACGGCAGGGCTTGGCTCACATATAAAAGATGCGGCAGTAGCTCTTCGTGAAATTTCAGATAATAACTGGTTCTTAGAGCTTAAAGCTGATTGTGCAAAAGAGATGGTAATCGGCTTCATCCGTCTTAACGGAGCAGTTGTAGGAGCAGTGGCAAACCGCAGCGAATTATTAGGTGAGGACGGCAAGGTAGCAAAGAAGTTTGATACAGTACTTACTATGGCAGGTGCTTACAAGGCAGCCCATTTTGTTGAGTTCTGTGATTCTTTCTCAATTCCGGTACTTACACTTACTTCTGTAACAGGTTTTGCTTCATCTGTAGGCGAGGAGCGTTCTATAGCAAGAGCATTATCACAGCTTACAGCAGCTTTTGCAAATGCTACAGTGCCTAAGGTAAACCTTATTGTAGGCAAGGCTTATGGAAGTGCTTATATTACAATGAATTCAAAGCATATCGGTGCAGACCTTGTATTTGCTTATAATGATGCTGAAATTGGTATGATGGATGCTAAACTTGCGGCTGAAATTATTTATGACGGTAAGGATGCGGCTACAATTAATGAGAAGGCAAGTGAATATGCTGCACTTCAGAACAGTCCTGTAGCTGCGGCTAAGAGAGGTTTTGTGGACAGTATAATTGAGCCTGCTTCAACCAGAAAACAGCTTGTATATGCTTTTGAAATGTTATATACAAAGAGAGAACATCGTCCAAACAAAAAACACAGCACAATTTAATATAGAGAGGAAGTAAATATGCAGAAAAGACTAATGTTATTAGTGCTTAGCGTTTTCTCCTGCTTTATGCTTCTTAGTGGCTGTGCAAATGCTTCTAAGACAAGCAGTGAAACCTTGACTTATCATAAAGATACTGTAATGCAGTCGGGAAATTTTTTTGCTAAGTCTTGGGCAGAAGGTGAACTTGCAGATCTTGTTAAAGAAAGACTTGATAACAAATCTAAGAAACTTATTTTACCTATGGTAGAAAACCTGGATAATGTTAAGGAAGAGGTAGGTAGTTTTAAGTCAGTTGATGAGGCTAGTGCTAATATTGTAGAAGGCAAAGATTTTGTTAAATTTGAAGAGATGATTGAGTTTGAAGGCGGAGTAGTTAAGTTTGTAGCTACTTTTGATGAGAATAGTGTTGACAGTGGATACCTCCCTTCAAGCCTTTCTGTTGAGAGACAGGTGACGATGGCACAAAAACTTGAAAAGGCAGGTCTTAATACCATCTTTGGTATGCTTTTCATTTTCATCGTACTTATTTTTATCAGCTTTGTAATCAGAGCCTTGAGCCTTGTACCAAAGTTCCTTGCTAAGAAGGAAGATGCTGAAGGACAGGCTGAACAGATTCAGACAGTTGTAGAACCTGTAACAGAAGTTCAGACAGAGGATATAAGCGGTGCAGAACTTACAGCAGTTATGATGGCAGCTATTATGGCTTATACAGCAGACAATGCAGAAGTACCTTCTGACGGACTTGTAGTTCGTTCTATAAGAAGGAAAGGCAATGGTTCTTGGAAGAACGCTTAGTATTTTTGTTTTAATATTTTTAATAATTTGAAAGGATAATTTTATTATGAAAACATATACAATTACTGTTAATGGAACAGCTTATGAAGTAACTGTTGAAGAGGGTTCTAGCGCAGGTGCAGCTCCTGTAGTTAAAAGTGCAGCTCCTGTAGCAACTCCAAAGCCTGTAGTATCAGCTCCTGCTGCAAGTGGTGCAGTTGGTGCAGTTAAGGTTAATGCACCTATGCCAGGTAAGATTTTAGCAGTAAAGGCAAATGCAGGTCAGGCTGTTAAGAAAGGTGATGTAATCATCGTACTTGAGGCTATGAAAATGGAAAATGATATAGTTGCTCCTCAGGATGGAACTATAGCTTCTGTTTCCTGTGCAGTTGGTGATGCGGTTGAGGCAGGTGCTTTACTTGCTTCTCTTAACTAAATTAATAACTGTACAATAAATTGGAGGTAATTAGCTATGAGCTATATTTCAAATATGCTCGAGAACCTGGCAGGACAGACAGCGTTTGTCAACCTGTCCTGGGGCAATATTCTTATGATTTTTATTGCTCTTGTGTTCTTGTATCTGGCCATAGCAAAGGGATATGAGCCGCTTCTTCTCGTTCCTATTTCCTTTGGTATGTTGCTTGTAAATATCTATCCGGATATTATGAAAGAAGGCGGACTTCTCCATTTCTTCTTCTTGCTTGATGAATGGAGTATCCTTCCTTGTCTTATATTCTTAGGTGTAGGTGCGATGACCGACTTTGGTCCGCTGATTGCTAACCCTATAAGCTTTATTATGGGTGCGGCTGCTCAGTTCGGTATCTTCGGTGCTTATTTCTTCGCTATCTTACTTGGCTTTAATGACAAGGCGGCTGCAGCCATCGCTATTATTGGTGGAGCGGACGGTCCTACATCTATCTTCCTTGCAGGTAAGCTTGGACAGACTGAATATATGGGACCAATTGCAGTTGCGGCATATTCATATATGTCATTAGTTCCTATCATTCAGCCACCAATTATGAAGCTTTTTACAACTGAGAAAGAAAGAAAAATCAAGATGGAACAGCTTAGACCTGTAAGTAAGCTTGAAAAGATTTTCTTCCCAATAGTTGTTACTATAGTTGTTACACTTATTCTTCCAACTACAGCTCCTCTTGTAGGTATGCTTATGCTTGGTAATCTTTTTAGAGAAAGTGGAGTAGTTAAACAGCTTCAGGAAACTGCAAGTAATGCACTTATGTACATAGTAGTTATTTTACTTGGTACTTCAGTAGGTGCTACAACTTCAGCAGAGGCTTTCTTAAAGGTTGATACACTTAAGATAGTTGCTCTTGGTCTTGTTGCCTTTGGAATTGCAACAGCTACAGGTGTGCTTTTTGGTAAATTACTTTGCCATTTAACAGGAGGAAAGATAAATCCTCTTATTGGTTCAGCAGGAGTATCTGCAGTACCTATGGCAGCCAGAGTATCACAGAAGGTAGGTTCTGAGGCAGATCCTTCAAACTTCCTGCTTATGCACGCTATGGGACCTAATGTTGCCGGAGTTATCGGTACTGCAGTTGCAGCAGGTGTATTTATGGCTATTTTTGGAGTTAAATAAAGGTAATTGTAATATTGAATTTTAAAAGGAGATTAACATATGTCAGAACAGGGTAATAAGGCAGTTAAGATAGTTGATACTGTCCTTCGTGATGCACATCAGTCCCTTATCGCAACAAGAATGACGACTGAAGAGATGCTTCCTATAATTGGCAAAATGGATGAAATCGGATATCACGCAGTAGAGTGCTGGGGTGGTGCTACATTTGATGCCTGCCTTCGTTTCTTAAAGGAAGATCCATGGGAGAGACTTCGTAAGCTTAAGGCAGGATTTAAGAAAACAAAGCTTCAGATGCTTTTCAGAGGTCAGAACATACTCGGATACAACCATTATTCAGATGATGTAGTTGAGTACTTTGTTCAGAAATCACTTGCAAACGGTATAGATATAATCAGAATTTTTGACTGTTTCAATGACCTTCGTAACCTTCAGACTGCAGTTAATGCATCTAAGAAGGAAGGTGGACATGCTCAGGTAGCGCTTTCCTATACATTAGGCGAGGCTTATACTCTTGATTACTGGAAACAGAAAGCTAAAGCTATCGAAGAGATGGGTGCTGATTCTCTTTGTATAAAGGATATGGCAGGACTTCTTGTACCAACTGAGGCTACAAAGCTTGTTACAGCACTTCGTGAAGGTACAAATCTTCCTATCGAAATGCATACACACTATACATCAGGTGTTGCTTCTATGACTTATATGAAGTCTGTTGAAGCAGGTGCAAATATAATAGATACAGCTATGAGTCCTCTTGCTATGGGAACCAGCCAGCCAGCTACAGAAGTTATGGTTGAAGCTTTCAGGGGAACTGAGTATGATACAGGACTTGACCAGAATAAGCTTGCTGAAATAGCAGATTATTTCCGCCCACTTCGTGAGAAATATCTTGCAAGCGGACTTATGAGTACCAAGGTTCTTGGTGTAAACATCAAGACACTTCTTTACCAGGTACCTGGCGGTATGCTTTCAAACCTTGTATCTCAGCTTAAAGAAGCTCATGCAGAAGATAAGTACGAAGAAGTACTTAAGGAGATACCAAGAGTAAGAGCTGACTTCGGTGAGCCACCTCTTGTTACACCTTCTTCACAGATAGTTGGTACTCAGGCAGTTCTCAACGTGCTTCAGGGTGAGCGTTACAAGATGATAACAAAAGAGTCAAAGAAGATTCTTTCAGGTGAGTTCGGTGAGACAGTTAAGCCTTTCAATCCGGAGGTTGTTAAGAAGGCTATCGGAGACCAGAAGCCAATTACCTGCAGACCTGCAGACCTTATAGAGCCACAGCTTGCTAAGTTTGAGGAAGAAGTAAAAGAGTGGAAACAGCAAGATGAGGATGTGCTTTCTTATGCACTTTTCCCACAGGTTGCTACAGAATTCTTCAAATACAGAAAAGCTCAGCAGACAAAGGTTGACAGCACTGTAGCAGATACCGCTAACGGAGCTTATCCGGTATAAAATTAGGGTGTCAAAAGTATTTGAAAAAATGATATAAAAACAGGCAGTTGCAAAGGATTATAAAATTCCGGGTAACTGCCTTTTTGAATAAATTATCCCAAATTATTCACAAAAATATTGCGAAATATCGTAATTAAGCAAGAGTCTCCAATTACGATATTTTGCAGTTCTCCCCATAGTCATAGACCGAAAATAGTTTATTTTAGTGTGCTATGCGGAATAAGAGGTCTTTTACCTATGGAGTGAATAGTTAGGGATTATTTTAAAATTAAAAGAATTAAATAGTAGGAAACATACTTCCGCTCAGTGTGATATTGTGGTAAAGTTAAATGCAGACTTTCAATTACTGCATGAATACAAATATACTGTTCATTGGCTGTGAAGAAAGTAAATTGCAAGTAGATTGTTCTTTAGGATTAAGGAGAAAGATATGAGAAAGATATTAAGCTTTGTATTGATTTTGTCAATGTTTATGGCTTTGTGGATGAATGATGTAACTACTGTTAGTGCAGTTAAGAGTGATAAAAAAATAATATGCATAGATGCCGGACATCAGACCAAGGCTAACCTTGAAAAAGAGCCTATAGGTCCCGGTGCAAAAACCACTAAATTTAAGGTAACAGGCGGTACAAGCGGGTTGTGGACTAAGCAGACTGAGTATAGTCTTGCTCTTAAGGTGGCTAAAAAATTAAAAAAGATTCTTAAAAAACGTGGCTACAAGGTAATAATGTGCAGAGAAAAAAATGATGTAAATATGAGTAACTCTGAAAGAGCTGCGATTGCAAATGAAGCTAATGCTGATGCATTTATCAGGATTCATGCAAACGGTGCTGCAAGTAAGACTGTAAATGGTGCAATGACTATCTGCCAGACTAAAAATAATCCTTTTAATTCAGATTTATATTCTAAAAGTAAGTTATTGTCTGAAAAGGTACTGGATGGTGTTGTAGCTAAATCCGGCTGTAAGAAGCAGTATGTCTGGGAAACCGATACTATGAGTGGTATAAACTGGGCTCAGGTCCCTGTAACTATAATAGAAATGGGATATATGACTAATGAAGTAGAAGATAAGGCATTAAATACCGCTTCTTATCAGAAAAAAATGGCTGAAGGAATGGCGAATGGAATAGATGAGTATTTTAAGGCTCTTGGTAAGTAAGTATAAAAAATTGGCAGTATTTATAGTGAATTAGCTATAAATACTGCCGTTTTTTTAAGTATTTTAACATTATTTTGATTTCATGACCGTAATATGCTTGAAAAAAATTATTTTGAGAGAGATGTATCATTACAATGAAGTAGGACATGATTGTAAAAGTGTAATTGAGTATGGTAAAGGTACTATATCCGGAGAAATTCGTTGAAGATATCTATGTATTAATTAGCTATCCGGCATAATTAAAAGACTATACAAGAAATCCTAATGTACTATTCTAAAAACATATCTATCCTTACAAACCAATTAATGCTATAATGATAACAAATCTCAACTAAGAAAGGGGAATTTATGATAAATTTTAGAAAAGCAGTTATGGTAGGTTGCGGTTTTGTAGGTTCAGCATCAGTTTTTGCACTTATGCAGAGTGGACTTTTTTCAGAAATAGCAATGATAGATGCCGATATGGATAAAGCAGAGGGGGAGGCTATGGATATAAGCCATGGCATACCTTTTGCAAAGCATATGCGTGTGTATGCCGGAAACTATGATGATGTAAGAGATGCAGGTATAGTTATAGTGACAGCCGGAGCTAATCAGAAGCCTGATGAAACAAGATTAGATTTGGTTCATAAAAATGTAGGAATATTTAAAAGTATAATACCTGAAATAGCAAGCAGAGATTTCAAGGGAATTCTGCTCATAGTTGCAAATCCGGTGGATATCCTTACTTCTGTAGCTCAAAAACTTTCGGGACTGCCTGAAAACAGGGTAATCGGTTCAGGTACAGTTCTTGATACAGGTCGTCTTAAAACCAGACTTAGTGACCATCTGGGAGTTGACTCAAGAAGTATACATGCATTTATAATAGGAGAGCATGGAGATAGTGAGATAGCAGCATTTAGCTCTGCCAATGTTTCAGGTATTCCTCTTAATGATTTCTGCGAAATGAGAGGTCATTACAGCCATGATGAATCAGAAAAAAATATAGCAGAAGAAGTTAAAAATGCTGCTTATGAGATTATTCAAAGAAAGAGAGCTACTTATTTTGGTGTAGCTATGGCAGTTAAGAGAATTTGTGAAGTTATAGTAAGAGATGAAAAGTCAATTCTTCCGGTGTCTACAATGATGCATGGTGAACAGGGAATAGACGGAGTAGTACTTAGTATGCCTTGCATAGTAGGAAGTGACGGAATTGAAACTCAGGTACCTATTAAACTTGATGAGGATGAATTGAAGAGGCTTAGGGAATCAGCAGGTATACTTAAGGGAATTATATCTGAATTGAATATTTAGGATTATTATATTATATCAAATAAATGTTACAGGAAAATATACTGTAGAAAATTTGAAGATAAGCAGAAAATTAGTTGACATCTATATTTTAGTATGATAAACTATAAATTGTGCCGCACTGTGTGGGTAGAAGTTTGTCTGAAAAAGGCAGCACCTAAGCAGGCGAGAATTATAATAGGAGGAGCCATATGTACGCAATTATTGCAACAGGTGGTAAGCAGTATAAGGTAGCTGAAGGTGATGTTATTCAGGTTGAAAAACTTGGTGTAGCAGCCGGAGAGACTTATACCTTTGATCAGGTTCTTGCAATCGGTGGTGACAAGTTTGTTCTTGGAAACCCTGTAGTAGCCGGTGCTACTGTAACAGCTACAGTTGAAAAAGAAGGCAAGGGACCTAAGATTGTTGTCTACAAGTATAAACGCAAGAGTGGATACCACAAGAAAAACGGACATAGACAGTTATATACAAAGCTTAAGATTGAAAAAATCAACGCTTAATTATGATTAAGGTTATTGTGTCTGTAGACAAAAACGGCGGTTACAAGAGCATTGAATTTTCAGGACATGCTTTATTTGCAGATTATGGCAATGATATAGTGTGTGCTGCAGTTTCTATATTAGCTCTGAATACGCTGAACTCTATTGAGGCATTGTGTGGAGATAAATTTGATGCTGAAGATGACGCTGCTAAGGGTTATCTGAAAGCTGAATTTAAGAGTAAATTAAGTGATAAAGCTAATTTACTTATAAAATCTCTAATGTTAGGTCTTGATGGAATATCACATGAATACGGTAAAAAGTTCATTACAATAATAAGGCAGGAGGTGTAATGCGATGTTAAGATTGAACCTTCAGTTTTTTGCTCATAAGAAGGGTGTTGGTTCTACAAAGAACGGCAGAGATTCTGAGTCCAAAAGACTTGGTGCTAAAAGAGCAGATGGTCAGTTCGTATTAGCTGGAAATATTCTTTATAGACAGCGTGGAACTCATATTCATCCTGGAACAAATGTTGGAATCGGCAAAGATGACACATTATTTGCAACAGTTGATGGAAAAGTTAAATTCGAGAGATTAGGAAGAGACAGAAAGCAGGTTTCTGTTTATCCGGTAGCTGTAGCTGAATAATAACTGATAATTAGCTCCAAATCTTTGTGTAGCATAGATTTGGAGCATTTTTAATATAAAAAAGGAAAAGAAAAATGTTTGCAGATAGTGCAAAAATATATGTAAAATCGGGAAATGGCGGAAATGGCCATGTAAGTTTCAGAAGAGAGCTTTTTGTAGCCGCAGGAGGGCCTGATGGCGGAGATGGTGGAGACGGCGGAGATGTAATTTTTGTTGTAGATAAGAATATAAATACTCTCAATGAATTTAGATATGTAAGAAAATATTATGCTAAAGATGGTGATGAAGGTGGGAAGAAACGCTGTCATGGAAAAGACGGCGATGACATAATTATAAAAGTACCTGAAGGTACTGTAGTTAAAGATGCAGAGTCAGGCAAGGTAATAGTTGATATGTCAGGTGACAATCAACGAGAAGTTATCTTAAAAGGCGGTAGAGGTGGAAAAGGTAATATGAACTTTGCAACACCTACTATGCAGGTTCCTACCTATGCTCAGCCGGGAAAAAAGGGTATTGAACTTACTCTTATTTTAGAGCTTAAACTCATTGCTGATGTAGGATTGGTAGGTTATCCTAATGTGGGTAAATCAACCATACTTTCAAGGTGTACTAATGCTAAGCCGAAGATTGCTAACTATCATTTTACAACTTTACATCCAAATCTTGGTGTGGTTGATCTTGGTAGTGGAAGCGGTTTTGTAATTGCTGATATTCCGGGACTCATAGATGGTGCTTCTGATGGAGTAGGTTTAGGTCATCAGTTCTTAAGACACATTGAAAGAACAAGGGTAATTGTACATGTGGTTGATATTTCAGGTTCTGAGGGAAGAGAGCCAATTCAGGACATAAAAAGTATTAATAAAGAGTTAGAAAATTATAACCCTGAATTATTGAAAATACCACAAATTATAGCAGCTAATAAGATGGACTTATTTTATGGAGATGAAGCCGATGAAAAACTAAAAGAATTTCATGAGGCTTTTGATGGAGAAAATATTGCCATTTACCCTATTTCAGCAGTTTCCGGAAAGGGTATTAAAGAGCTTTTGTATGCTGTAAATAATATACTTAAGACTCTTGACAGAACTCCTGTGGTTTTCCATAAAGAGTTTGATGCTTCTGATCTTGTTAGAGAAGAAAGTCCTCTTGAAATTACAAAAGTCAAAGAGGGAGAATATCTTGTTAAGGGTTCCAAAATCGATAAGATGCTTGGTTATACTAATTTAGATGATGAGAAGGGCTTTGCGTTCTTCCAAAAATTCCTGCGTGATCAGGGAATAATAGCTAAATTAGAGGAACTTGGCATAGAAGAAGGGGATCTTGTAAATCTTGGAGATATTAGTTTCGATTATTATAAATAAATTTAAAATAATAAAGTAGGAGATAACATGACAAGCAAACAGAGAGCATATCTTAAAGGTCTGGCAATGAATTTAGATCCGATATTCAATGTGGGAAAGGCTAGTATTACGCCTGAATTTACTATAGCGATTGCAGAGGTTCTGGAAACAAGAGAGCTTATTAAAATTGCAGTACTTAAAAATTGTTTAGATGAACCAAGAGAAATAGCGGAAGTTTTAGCTGAACGCACACATTCTCAAGTTGTTCAGGTTATAGGAAAGAAAATAGTGCTTTATAAAGAATCAAAAGATCATAAAAAAATTGAGCTTCCTAAAAAGTAAGTAAAAGTAGAGTGAAATATGAAAAAAATAGGCATTTTAGGAGGAACATTTAACCCGATTCATAATACCCATATTGAAATGGCTAAGGCAGCATTATCTAGCCAAGATCTATCAGAAGTTTGGATGATGCCTGCTAAAATTCCTCCTAATAAGTTAGGAATGGCTATAACTGAGGACTTTCACAGATATAATATGGTGAAACTTGCACTTGAAAATGCGGATAATATTTATCCTTCGGATTTTGAAATACTACGAGATGGCATAAGTTATACTTCAGATACCCTCATTGAGTTAAGAAAGTATTATCAAAATGTAGAATTTTATCTTATTATAGGGGGAGATTCAGTATTATATCTTGAAGATTGGCATAAACCACAGGATATATTTGATAATGCTGTTATCTTATATGTGTCCAGAGTTGGTGATGCTTCTAGGAAGTGTAAACATCATATTCAAAATGTATTAAAAACGACTTTTAAGAATGTCAGGATGCAGGAAATTCCCTTTGAAATAACATCTGTTTCTTCAACAGAAATAAGACGGCTTATAGCAGAGGGAATAGAAGATAGCAAACAGTTAAACATCAATGAACAAGTTATGGATTATATCTTAAAAAATGGACTGTATAAGGAGAACTGATATGGATGGGGTAATACATTTTTTAGATTTACAGAATAGATTGAGAGAGATTTTACCTGAGTATAGATTTTACCATACCCTAGGAGTGTCTTATACAGCCGCAAGCCTCGCAATGAGCCATGGAGCCGACATTTATAAGGCAGAACTTGCCGGTCTTTTGCATGACTGTGCCAAATATCTTAAGGGTTCTGAAATGATAATAGAGTGTGAGAAGTATGGAATAGAAATCACTGAGATAGAGAGGAAGTCTCCGGGACTTTTACATACAAAACTTGGTGCGTACTTTGCTCAAAAAGTTTATGGTGTAAATGACGAAGAAGTTCTCTCAGCTATTTTATACCATACTACAGGAAGACCTGATATGAGTCTTTTGGAAGAAATTATTTATGTAGCAGATTATATAGAGCCGGGTAGACCTGAGCTTCCATATATAAACGAAATGAGAGCCTGTGCTTTTAATAATCTGCATAAGGCAACTCTGTATGAACTTAAATCAGTAATAGCAAAAGTAAATCAAAGTGATGGAGTTATGGATAAGAGAACAGAAGAAACATTTGAGTTTTATAAACGAATCGTGGAGGGATAATGGATAATATTTTAGATGCAGTAAGAATAGTTTGTAAATCTTTAGATGAGCATTTGGCAAATGATATTAAAGTAATTGATATTGCACACCTGACAACTATCTCCGAGTATTTTATAATAGCCGATGCTAAAAATGAAAATCAGATGAAAGCCCTGCAGGATGCAGTAGAAGAAAGTCTTGGAAAAGCAGGAATCAACCCCGAAAGAATTGAGGGAAGTAGATCAGAACACTGGATTCTTATGGATTTTGGCGAATTTGTAGTTCATATTTTCTCAAGAGAAGACAGAGAGTTTTACAATATAGAAAGAATTTGGTCTGACGGAAAGACACTTGATACAGATATGCTTATCAGATAAATTAAAACTGCCATAAATTACAATCTAATATAATTTATGGCAGTTTTATAATTTAAAATTATAATTACAATGCTAATACATTCTTATCAACCCTATAACTTTGCCGAGAATTTCTACCTGCTCAGTAATAATAGGTTCCATAGAATCATTTTCAGGCTGTAATCTGAAATGCCCGTTTTCTTTATAAAAAGTCTTAACAGTAGCAGAATCATCAACCATGGCTACAACTATATCTCCGTTTGAAGCTGTTGAGCACTTCTTAACTATAATCTTATCACCGTTATATACTCCTACATTAATCATACTGTCGCCTTTTACAACGAGCATAAAAGTTTCCTCAGCAGGCATATATTCAGCAGGAATAGGAAAGTATTCAGATATATTTTCAACAGCAAATATAGGCTCACCGGCAGCCACAGTTCCAACAACCGGTATACTTACAAGTTCTCGTCTGGTAATGTTAAACTCATCGTCTACAATTTCAATAGCTCTGGGTTTAGTAGGATCACGTCTGATATAGCCGTTTTTTTCCAAGGTTTCAAGATGAGAGTGTACTGAAGAAGTAGATTTTAAATGAACTGCTTCACAAATTTCCCTAACTGAAGGAGGATATCCTTTAGATAATACCTGAGTCTTTAAATAATCTAAAATTTCCTGTTGTTTTGCACTAATTTTGCCATATCCCATAATAAACCTCCAAAAGTAAATCAGTATATGTCAATTATAATTTATTTCAGGTAAATTGTCAAACTAATGTTCCAAAAATTTGTTCGTTTATTTCTGCTCACGCAATTTAACGATATTAGCTGCTTTTCTTCGTCTGTCTTCTTCGATGGCAGCATAATGTTTTTTGGTCGTATTTACATCTTTGTGACCTAGAACATCAGCTACTAAATAAATATCTCCGGTTTCTCTATAAAGGCTTGTACCGTATGTACTGCGAAGTTTATGTGGGGTTATTTTTTTCAGTGAAGTGACCAAGCTTGCATATTTTTTTACAAGAATTTCCACAGCTCTTACACTTATGCGTTTTTTTTGCATAGAGAGGAAGAGGGCATTTTTATGTCCATCTGCAGCAGTTATTTTTTTTCTTTCTTCTATGTAATTTATCAAAGCTGTTTCAGTCTCATTTCCAAAATAAACAACTGTTTCATATCCTCCCTTTCTATGAACTTTTACACCGTTAGTTTTAAAATCTATGTCAGTGATATCTATGCCTACACATTCGGAAACTCGTATCCCGGTACCAAGCAATAGAGTAATGATGGCTAAATCACGAGTTGAATTCTTTTCATGAAATCTGTACTGTACTTTCGACAGACCTTCTCCGGACTCTATATTATCAAGCAGATTTGCTACTTCATCAGGCTCCAGCCTTACTATAGCCTTATCATGAAGTTTAGGAGTATCTACCAAGACACTTGGATTGGTTTTGATTAATTCCTTCTTATAATAGTATTTATAAAAGGTTCTTAAGGCTATCAGCTTGCGTTTAATCCCCTTTTCTTTATTGCCATGCCCTGTACCGTCTTTGACATAATATCTTATATAAGAAATATATTCCTCAATATCAATCGCCTTAAGGCTGTCAAGAATCTCAATTCCGATATTTTGCACATTAATTTCTGCAAGTGACGGATTAACTTCTTTTAGCCAGCTAAAAAACACAATGAGGTCATAAGCATAAGCAATTCGGGTTCTGGAAGCAGTGGTTGACTCAATACCCCTAAAAAAGTCTGATGCAAATTTAGGAAGTTTTTTTAACAGTTCTCTTAGTTTTAATTCATTTTCAATATCAACTTTTTGGCTATATGTGTGTTCTGCCATGTGAACTCCTTAATTTATAAACATTTATAGCGAAATTATAGCATATATGATAAATATAGTCAAAATGCCATAATTTTAACACTTGAAAAATTTATTATTTAACAGTAAAATTGTTCGGTATATTTATTTTGATTGGAGTAAAAAAATGAATTTTAAGAAAATAATTACATTTATATCAGTGTTGGGATTGTTAAGCTGTAGCTTTCCGGATATGTCTCTTGCAGATAGTATAAAAATAAAATATGATAATAGGCAGATGAACTATTCCGATACTCAGGTTCAGTATACTATAAACGGTTCTAAAATAAAGTCTAAGTATCCGGGAATTATAATAGACCAAGTGTCTCTTGCCAGTGTAAAAGAAATTTTTGCGGATTCTAAGATAGGTCTATCTTATAAGTTTAATAAAAAATCTAAAACTGTTGAATTAAAAAGAGACAAAATCAAACTGGTACTTACCTTAGACTCATATACAGCAAAGGTAAACGGGCAGATTGAAACAGTTCCTGTTGTACCTAAGCTTATAAAATTCAGCAATAAAGTATCGAAAGTATATGTTCCTGCAAGATATGTAGCTCAGACATTTGGATTGAATTATAACTGGGATAGTAGTACCGGGATTGCAGCTATGAGCGGTAAAACTGTTAAAAAAGCCAAGAAAAAAGCCTCACAAAAAGATAATAATAAAAATGCAAAACAAACTAATAAAGAAACTTTTGTCTATAATAAAAAGACTTACAATGTAAAAGGCAAAAAAGTAATATTTAATATAGATAATGTAAAACTGAATAACGCAAAGCTTCCCGGAGTTTATATAGGAAAAACTTTGATGGCACCTGTTAAGAAGATTTTCTTATCAAATGCATCAGAAGGTACTTATTATTATAATAAATCTACAAAAAATATAACTTTAGGATTAGATGATAATATTTTAACAATGACTTTAGGCAGTAAAACTGCTGATTACAATGGAACTCAAGTAAAACTTAGTAAAGCACCTAATGATATTAGGCTAAATTTTTCAGATAAAAATTATATCTATGCACCTATAGAAGATATTTGTAATTTGTTTGAAATTGATATTGAAACTGAAAAATCAGTAAGTTCATTAACTCTGCCTGATATTGATGATGCTGAAGAGATTATTGTTGAAAAACCTACTGAAACAATCTCAGACAGTGATAAGAAAGAAGATGATAAAAAAGACAGTGACAATACAGAGAGCAGCGAAAAGGAAGATAATAAAATTGATAATTCCACAACTAAAAAACCTGCTGAACCATTTAGTTCAAACAGTTTTCCGTTTAATTGGAAGAGGAATGGTGTAACTGTTCCAAGCTCAGCTTTATCAGCCGTGCAGAACTTAGCCGGTAAACAGAATAATTTATCAGATTCATCAATTGTTGATATAAAGAGTCTTCCGGTGAGTACAGAAGGCCCGTTTGATACTTATCTTATTACATCTACAATGGGATTTTCAGGTGTAACAGGAAATTTAAATAATAATCATTTATTGTTAAATATTGAGAAGATGACCTCAAATAATGGTCAGGTATATGCTGCAAATATACGGACAACATCTTCTATAACTACACTTTATAATGTAGGAACCAACTCTACTAATATAGATTTTACACTTATTCCAGGAGTTATCGGATATGATATGTCTTTGTCTGAAGACAATAAGACACTCATATTGAAAATATACAAAAATACAATTGAAGAAATTACTGGCGAATATAGTAATGGTATATATACTTTTACTTTTAAAGGGCTTGCACCGTTAGTACTGCAGGAAAATGGAAGTTCTGATAGTAATGTTGATTTTAGTATACATAATATTATTGACTCGATAGGTTCAGGCTCTTATGCAGATATTTCCGGAGGAGGTATAAGCTTATTTACTTATTTTAATAATGGAATAGAAGAGGGCAGGGTTTCAGTAACCAAGTCATCTAAGCTTAAATACTATACTAAACAAACAGGTAATTCCGTAAGTCTGATACTTTCAGAATCTTCATCATCTCAAGTTAATGGTGCAGTAGTGCAACTACCTGATGGAATTAGTAAAGATGATATTGAAGATGAAGATAATTATTTTTCAAATAATTTTACAGTGACACTTCCGGGAGATGTAAGAAGTTATTACGATACAAATCCGGTTCAATACGATAACAGTAAGGTAAGTAATGTTACTATTGCCTTAAATGATGATGGAGATACAGTGCTTACTTTCTACACAACTAAACTTTATGCCTACAGACTCAATTTTGATAAAAACAAGATAAATATTGCAATAGACAGGGCCAAAAATCTATATTCAAAAGTAGTTGTCATAGATCCGGGACATGGCGGGCATGATCCGGGAATGCTTAGTATGAATGGTATATATAAAGAAAAAAATGTAGTTCTTTCAATAGGTTATACATATTTTCGTAACTATCTTGAAGATGAAGACTTAAAGGTATATTGGACGAGAAAAGATGATACATACCCAACATTGAAGGAGAGAGCTGCCTTCCCAAGTAAGGTGGATGCCGACTTATTTATAAGTGTTCATATGAATTCATTTACTACCACAAAGCCAAATGGGACAGAGGTATACTATTCCACAAGAAATAATGCCGTACAGCCAAATGGACTTTCAAGTTATACAATGGCGAGTATGTTCTTAAAAAATATTACTTCAACATTAAAAATGACAAATAGGGGAGTGAAGAGTAATATTTTTGTGGTAACTAATATGAATACTGTTCCGGCAGTGCTTATTGAATTTGGTTTTTTGACAAATCCGGATGATTTAAAAAAATTCAGCAAGCTTGAAACTCATGATAAATCTGCTGAAATATTATATAATACAATAGAAGAAATATTTGATAATTATCCTACAGGAAGATAGAAGGAGAACAGGATTGAATAAGTATGTAAAAAGATTTTTTATAATCACAATGGTACTACAGTTATTTTTTAATATGTTTTACAGCTGTGAAGTTTATGCAAAGGATGATACAGAACCGGTAATAAACTGTTCTGTATACCAAGACCAAAATAATGGTAAACTAAAGATGAAAATTACTGTAACTGATAATAAGGCAGTTACAGTAATCAAATATTCATCAGGTAGCCACAGAATGTCATTTTTCAAAGATTCATTTTATGCTAAAAAAAATAACAGTGTATCGCTTACCTCATCTAAAAAGGTAACTACAAGTATCAATGTTAAGGAAAATGAAGTTTACACTATATATGCTATGGATAAGTCAGGTAATAGTGTAGTACAAAGAGTCAGGGTTAAGCTCATTTCCGGAAATAACGGCAGTAATACAGGTACTTCTGATAACACTAATACTTCCAATAATATAGATGATGCAAACAAGAATATAGTATCTTCGGAGGAAGTTAGAGCTGTATGGATTACATTTTTGGAATTTTCCGATAAGGGATATACTGAAAGTGATTTTACTAATCAGATTAACAGTATGTTTGATAAAATATCTGCTGATGGAATGAATCATATATATGTACATGTAAGACCGTTTAGTGATGCTATGTATCGTTCAGCTTACTTTCCATGGTCTAAATATATCTCAGGAAAGCAAGGACAGGATCCGGGCTTTGATCCTCTGAAGATTATGACAGATGCTGCACATGCCAGAAAATTAAAAATTCATGCTTATATAAATCCATACAGAATATCTACAGAAGCAGAATTTAATAATTTGGCTAAAAATAATCCTGCTTATAAATGGCTTAATGATGATGACGAAGATAATGATAGAAATGTACTAAAGTTTAGTAAAATGTATTACTACAATCCTTCGTCAGAAGATGTTATAAAATTAATAAAAAATGGCGTTGCGGAAATTGTTAACAACTATGATGTTGACGGAATTATTTTTGATGATTATTTTTATCCGTCATTAGGAAGTAATTATTCTGCCAAATTCGATTCAAAAGAATATGAAGAATATGTAACTAATACTGATAATCCGGTTTCTATAGTCGAGTGGCGAAGAAATAATATAAATAAGATGGTTAAGGCTGTATATACAACAGTTAAAAACTCAGGTAGCAATAAAACTTTCGGAATAAGTCCGGCAGGTAATCTTAATAATTTAAGGGCTAATGACAAATATTATGTGGATATAGACAGATGGGGCAGTGAAACCGGATTTGTTGATTACATTGCTCCACAGCAATACTGGGGATTCGAACACAGTGTATGCCCGTTTGAAGAAAATGTAAATAAATGGATGGCTGTAGTTACTAATCCTAATGTAAAATTATATGTTGCCTTACCTATGCACCTTGCACAGGCTCAGGAAACCTCCGAATGGAAAAATAATCATGATATTTTAGGAAAAATGGTATCAAGTCTTAGAAGTAAATCATTAAAGGGATTTTCTATTTACAGATATGCCTATATGAAAGAAGAATATCTTAAAAAATCCGGTGCTATGGATGAATATCGTAATTTGATTAATGTAATAAAAAATAAATAATAAACTTTGTAGAAGTTTTATATTAAACAAAAGGAGCTGCAGCACTAAAACTTGGTGCTATAGCTCCTTTTGTTATTAGCTTTGTTATTCAACTATTCGTTAAACTCGGGTTTAGCGAATAGTTCTTTCGAGACTTCCTCAATTTTTTCCGGATTTCTTTGCAACTATCTCCTTCAATTCCGTTATGTTATTTTCTGAAAGTTCCTGATTCATTAAAAACTCAGTTATAAAAGTTTGTAAAGAACCGTTATAAAACTGTTCCAAAAATCTTTTGGTTTCAATTTCACGGACAGAACGCTGAGAAATAAGTGCACTACATATAAAGCCGGGATCGGTTCGCTTGACGGCTCCTTTATCTATAAGTCGCTTAATAACAGTATAGGTAGTATTTTTTTCCCATCCTATATATTCTTTAATAATCTTAGAAATATCTTTGGCAGCCAGTTCTTTATTTGACCAAAGAAGTTCCATTACATTTAACTCTCCGCCATGTAATTTAAGTTCACTCATACTAACTCCCCCACTTATACTACTATTGTCTAATTAATATATACTATAATGGTAGTATAGTATCAAACCACCTTAAAGTCAAGCAGTTACTGAGTTTTCAATCTTTCAAAACACTCGGAGCATACAGCCTTATACGCAATAAAATCTGAATTATCTATTTCTACCTGATTTCCTTTAAATATAGGAATTCCGTTTACCAGTCTTAAGTTACAGGTAGCTTTTTTTCCACAAGAACATACATTTTTCATCTCAGTAATTGAGTGTGCGAGTTCTAATAGTCTTGAACTGGCAGGAAAGCCATCCATTCTAAAGTCTGTACGTAAACCGTAACAAATAACAGGTATATTGAGTAATACGGCAACTCTATAAAGCTCTTCTATCTGTGCCACCGTTAAAAATTGAACTTCATCAACTAAAATACAGTCAAGTTTAGTACCATAGTTCTCGAAATATTGATACAAATTCTGAGATTCATCGACAAGAAGATCTACTTCTCTTTGTATACCTAAGCGACTAGTAACACAAGACTTTGTTTTTGTATCAACAGCAGGCTTAATAATTATTGCCCTCTGCCCACTCTCTGAATAATTATGTGCCGTCTGCAAAAGAGCTGTTGTCTTTCCGCAATTCATTGCCCCATATCTAAAATATAATTTTGCCATTTCCCGCTCCTTAAAATTATTCTCGTATTATGATATAACTTTTTTAATATTTTGGCAAGTTGCTAATATTATGATATACTAAGCTATAGAATTATTTGAAAGGAGATATATTATTTTGAATTATAATGAAATTTTAAATAAAAAAGAACAGTATCTGGCTAGAAAAATTCATATTCCTGAGCTTACTCTAAGTACATACGAAAATGCCTTCGAAATAGAATATACACATAACTCTACAGCAATAGAAGGCAATACCCTTACTCTTATGGAAACAAAGGTGTTGCTTGAAGATGGAATTAGCATAGGAGGTAAAAATCTTAGAGAAATATACGAAACTGTAAATCATAAGAAGGCATATCGCTATGTCAAAGAATGTATATCTAAACAAATTAAACTTGATGAAAATATCATAAAAGATATTCATTCATTATTAATGGACAATATTATTGCCGGAGGAATTTATAGGTATTTTGATGTATATATTTCAGGAGCAGAGCATATACCTCCCTCTCCCACTGAAATGGATAAACAGATTAAAAATTTTTATGCCGATTTATCATGGAAAAAGAAAGAATTTAACGAAATAGAGTTTGCCGCTTGGACTCATGTGGAATTTGTTAAAATCCATCCTTTTCCGGATGGGAATGGTAGAACTTCAAGGCTTATAATGAATTACCAGCTTATGTTATCAGGCTTTCCGGCAATTTCTATATCAAAAGACAATAGAATCTTATACTTTAATGCTCTTGAGGACTATGCGGTAAATGATAATCTCGCTCCTTTTGCGGATATGATTGCAGAGCTTGTAGAAGTACAGCTTGACAGGTATTTGAATATGAGTAAGTAGCCATTTTTTGCAAAAAAATGAGCAGATTAAGAATATTTTTGCAAGAACCCGGAGAGGTGAAGCCAAAGCAATCCTGTATCATTGGGTGTCAAATACTTTTGACACCCACATCATTTTATACTATAAAATATCTATTATGTCACCTGCCAGAGCCTTATTCATACTGCGTACTGCACAGAATTTACCGCACATACTACAGGTATCAGAATGGTCATCTTCAGGCAGCCTGCTATCTCTTATGGCCTTAGCTGTCTCAGGATCAAGTGCCTCAAGCCACTGAGCATCCCAATCAAGTTTCTTTCTGGCATCTGCCATTCTATCATCCTGCTCTCTTGCTCCCGGTATTCCTTTAGCTATGTCAGCTGCATGAGCTGCTATTTTACTAGCTATAATACCATCTCTTACATCATCTACATTTGGAAGAGCAAGATGCTCTGCAGGAGTTACATAGCAAAGGAAGGCTGCCCCTGACCATGCTGCTATAGCCCCTCCTATGGCTGAAGTAATGTGGTCATAACCCGGTGCTATATCTGTTACTAAAGGTCCAAGTACATAAAAAGGAGCACCTTTGCATATAGTTTGCTGAATCTTCATGTTGGCAGCTATCTGATCCATAGGTACATGTCCCGGTCCTTCAACCATAACCTGTACATCTCTCTTCCAGGCTCTTTCCGTAAGTTCTCCAAGCTTAATTAACTCCTCTATCTGTACTCCGTCAGTTGCATCTGCCAGACATCCCGGTCTGCAGGCATCTCCAAGACTTATAGTAATATCATATTCACGACAAATCTCAAGTATTTCATCATAATATTCATAAAAAGGATTTTCTTCACCCGTCATACTCATCCATGCAAATACAAGGCTTCCACCACGACTGACTATATTCATTTTTCTTCCGCCATTTCTTATCTGTTCAATGGTCTTCCTTGTGATTCCGCAGTGTAAGGTAACAAAGTCCACTCCATCCTCTCCATGAAGCCTTATTACATCTAAAAAATCCTTAGCTGTGAGTTCCTTTAAGTCTCTCTTAAAATGGATAACCGAATCATAGATAGGAACTGTTCCAATCATAGCAGGACATTCTGAACAGAGTTTTCTTCTGAAAGCAGTTGTATCACCATGGCTTGATAAATCCATAATAGATTCTGCTCCAAGCTCGACAGCCTGCATTACCTTTTTCATCTCTATATCATAGTCCTTACAGTCACGGCTTATTCCAAGATTTACATTGACTTTGGTCTTAAGCATACTGCCTACTCCATTTACATCAATGCATTTATGATTAATATTTGCAGGAATTACAATTTTGCCTTCTGCAACCAATGGTAACAGTTCCTCTACTCTCCTATTTTCTTTTGTTGACACTGCTATTAACTCAGGTGTTATTATTCCAAGTTTGGCAGCTTCCATCTGTGTATGATACTTTCTTTCCATTCTTCCTCCATTTAATATTACAACCTTCTTAAAAGGTATCCATGATCCAGTGGACCACTTCCGTTACCTAAGTTTAAATTTGATTTTAGTATGGCTGCAATATAGTTTTTTGAAAGTTCTATACTTTTTTCAAGACCATTGCCCTTCGCAAGGTAAGAAGCAATTGTACTTGAAAGAGTGCAGCCTGTACCGTGTGTATTATTATTCTCAATTCTTAGTCCTCTAAACCATATAAATTTGCCATTCTTTTCATATAACAAATCATTGCTGGAGACTTTTCTATGCCCACCCTTAATCAGTACATTACAGTTAAGATTTTTTGAAATTTTCTCTGCCATTTCTTCAACATCTGAGTCGGTTATGTCATGATGCAAAATTGATGGTTCACCGATTAAGTTAATAAGAGCTACAGCTTCAGTTAAATTTGGGGTAATGAGTTTAGATATAGGAAATAAATATTTTATCATAGCTTCTACCACATCTTTGTTGGCTAGCTCGGCTCCGCTTGTTGAAATCATAACAGGATCCACTACAAGATTTTCAACTTCATATAATTTCATTAAATCAGCTACTGCTTTCACCTGCTCAACTGAAGCAATCATGCCTGTTTTAACTGCTTCCGGAGGTATATCTGTAAATACAGCTTTTATCTGTTTTTTAAGAAAATCAGCATCTACAGATAACACATCTACTACACCGGTAGTATTTTGTGCGGTAAGTGCAGTAACGGCAGACATAGCATATACATCATTTGCAAGCATAGCCTTTATATCTGCTTGAATACCTGCACCGCCGCTGCAATCACTTCCTGCTATTGTCAATACACTCTTCATAATTACCTACACTTCCATTTGATGTTTTAACATACTGTTGATTCCCATTTTTTCCATACTAAATATCAATATTGAAGCTATAAGGCTTCCGCCTGCAGTACTTACTAAAAATGGTATTACAAAGGTAAACATAGCAGCTTCCTTTCCCATAATTAAAATTGCTACAGGAAAGGCTAAGAGTGCACCCAAAATTCCGGTACCTATCACTTCAAAAATACAGGTAATCCAAAGTTTTTTTGTAATCTTGTATGCCATTCCACAAAATAAAGCACCCACCATGCTGCCCGGAAAAGCTAAAAGAGTTCCGGTACCTATCATATTTCTTATTAAAGATGTTGCAAAAGCTGCACCTACACCATAGGCAGGACCTAAAAAAACTGCTAAAATTACATTGATAATATGCTGTGTTGGAAAACATTTTGAAGCTCCAAGCGGGATGTTAAGAGGCGACATTATCACCCCAACGGCAACAAACATTGAAGCAATTACTAATTTTTTAACCTTCCAATAATTCATTATTGTCCAATCCTTTCATTTACAAAACTGCTACCAGTGTCTAAGCTTTTCTTTTAACATACCGGCATTATATTTAACATCTTCCCCCTCGAAAATGCCTGAAATACAAGCAATTCCCGCCAACCCTCTGTTTGCAAGCAAGTCAATATTATCAATAGTAATTCCTCCAATGGCAATAACAGGAATTTTCACAGTTTTTGTAATTTCGTTATATTCATCAAGTTTAATTTTGGATGCATTAATTTTAGATATTGAGCCGAAAGCTGCACCCGAACCTAGGTAATTTGCACCGTCCTCTTCAGCTTGAACAGCTTCAGATAAATTGTGGGCGGTAGCTCCTATGATTTTGTGAGGTCCTAAAATCTTACGAGCATCACTTATCGAGCCGTCGTCCTGTCCTAAATGAACACCGTCAGCACCCGATAAAATACAAAGGTCAATACTGTCGTTTATGATAAGAGGTATCTTATAACTTTCACAAACTTCTTTTATTGCTTTTGCAAGATTTATCCGATATACCTCCGGCAGGTGTTTTTCACGAAGCTGTAACATAGTTACTCCGCCTATGAAAGCATCTCTGGCCTTGTTGCAGGATGAAATAATATATTCATTGACATCACCTGTTTCGTATCCTCCTATAATTCCGTATAACTTGAAAATATCTTTAGATATTCTCATAAATATTCTCCTCTCTCACTCAGTCTGTCTATTAGTTTGATACGGTAACTGCCTGTGCCTTTTATTCCCTCGGCAAAAAGATCTGATTCAGCGGATTTTCCTGCATTATTGAAATATTTTACTGCAGATACTACTGAATTTATATTTTGACCTTCATCAGCTAAATATAAGCCTATAAGACCTGATAACATACATCCGCTTCCTGTTATTTTTGTAAGTAGATGACTTCCGCCTTTTACTTCAAAACTCGAGCGGTCATCCGCAATTATATTCACCTCCCCTGTAGCGGCTATAATGGCTCCTGTCCTGAATGATAAATGTTGAATATCAGATATACTTAGTTTAACATCTTTACTATCGACTCCCTCTGAAATAATCTCAAATCCACAAAGTTCTGCAATCTCTGCCCTGTTACCTTTTATACAGGTAAATGAAATTTCTTCAAGCAAATGATTTACAAACTCATTTCTAAAAGCAGAAGCTCCTAAGCCGACAGGATCCAAGACAACAGGGATTCCTATCTCATTGGCCCGTTTTCCTGCAATTAGCATGGCTTCTAACTTTTTTTTGTTTGGAACACCTATATTTAAGACTAAAGCATCGGAAGTTGATGTAATTTCAAGTACTTCCTCTTTCGCAACAGCACAGACTGCTCTGCCTCCTGCACCAAGTATAACATTTACCACATCATTAAGTGTAACTTCATTAGATATAAGATGTACCAACGGATTAATCCTTTTCACCGCTTCCTCCTGTCAAGTGTTGAAAATTAATATATTTTTTAGAGATTTTTGTTTAACAGGAAATTTTGGAAAACTTTCTTATTAAACAAAAAAACAGGCAATACCGTAGTATTACCTGTCAATATTTAAAATATAGACTTATACTTTCCTACGTTGGCATTATCCAAATCAGGTTCGAAGGTCGCAGTCCATTTCAGAACTGCCTCTCAGCAATTATAGCTCCCTTGTATTCTTATTAAATTTTACCAACTCATTCTACACCTAAAACTTAATTCTGTCAAACACCTGTTTAACTTTCTCTGCTTTCTAAATCTTTACTTATTCCTTCCAGATAAGATACAGTAGTTTTTCCTGTAATATCCAGATAATATCCTTCTGTAAATTCTTCTCTTTTAATACTCTTTCTACCACCATTTACAGCTCTATTCCAGTATTTTTGAATTTCCTTAAAAGGTGAATAGTAATATTCATCAGTATCCGAAAAATAAATTATCATAAAGGCTATTCCGTCTTGAGATTCAAAATCTTCCATAAATTTCACCTGATGCTCATGGATATTTTGAAGTGGAAAATTTGGTTTATTGCATTCTTTAGCATCAAAACAAACCGGAACCCCCTGTACCACACCTATATAGTCTACTGTACTCTTACTGTCAAAATACGCAAGGGTAATCTGCCCTTTATCATTTATATTTACAGGGGTAATCGGAGTCGGTACTTTCTGGACAAGTGCAAGCCCCTGCTCTCTGTACTTATCATTTGTCATATTTATAAGAGTTTCAAGCAATGAACCTCTAAGACCTCTGGAATTCCAAGACGGCATATAATCTCCTTTTTGAATTATTATACAATAAAATAACAGTAAATTCTCTTGAATACAAGCTTGCATCGGATATTAATATTTTGATACGGTATACTATCAGTAAGCTTTAATTTAATTCTCTAAAACGTTAATGCTTTAGAGAATTAAATTATTATTTGATCAAGAATGAAATTAAATATTAAACCCAAGCTTATTTGAAACCTTTTCAAGCCTTTCAGGCAGTTTAGCATTGAATTTTTTACCACTCAAATATGCAAATTCACCTTCAAACTTAGGAAACTGAATTTCATAAGAATGTAAAAACTGGCTGCTAAGCCCCATTCTCCTATAGTCTGTATTTTCAGATTTAAGACCATACTTGCCATCTCCTATCACAGGATATCCGAGGAAAGATAAATGTGCTCTAATCTGATGGCTTTTTCCGGTAATAAGTTCTACTTTAAGCAGACTATGTCCGCCTTTTACCTCTAAAACTTCATAAGCTGTCTTTATATAGTCTGCTCCCTCTACCTTATCTTGATAGATTTTAACTGTATTATGATTGTCATTTTTTAGAAGATAGGCTTCAGCAGTAAAATTCTTAAGCACCTCTCCCTTAACTATGGTCAGATAATACTTTTTAAGTGTTCTGGCTTTAATAATATCTGAAAGAAATCTAAGCCCTGTAAGCGTCTTTCCGGCAAGTATAATTCCGCTTGTATTTCTATCAAGCCTATTTACAACTGCAGGCTTAACTGTAAGCATATCTTCTGCTGTGAGGCTTTTTGAGTTTATTAAATAGCTTATAAGCCATTCATTCATAGAAATATCACCTCTTTTTGCTATTTGGGAAAGCACATTCACAGGCTTATTAAGTATAATAATATCCCTGTCCTCATATATGACCTTTGGTTCATCAAATTCCCATTTAAGAGATTTTAAGAAATTATACAGGGAATCGTCACTACTACCTTCAATACTATCCTCGGCAGTAGCAACATATTCCCTGTCAGCAGTCTGTGACAAAGTTACTTTTCCTCCAAATTTGACTATAGTCTCATCTGCAAGGAAAAGTTTGACTTCATCATTTTCTTTTAAGAATTCATTTCCGGCAGCTTTCTTGCCGTTTAGTACTATGTTTTTCTTTCTAAGCATCTTGTAAATGAAGCTGGTGGGAGCATCTTTTAAAAATTTTAGCAGATATTTATCAAGTCTCCCTCCGGCATCTATATGCTTTATTTTAAGTAATATCATTTATTAGTTACCTTTTTAACAATCTATTAATCTAAATCCACAATTTAAGGCTGATATGGAAGTTCAATCTCCACTACCTTACCTTCTTCTACTTTAACACGAGCTTCCAGGCATCCCCCGGATGTAAGATTAGATCTTAACCAGTTCAGTGATCTTTTCTAAATTTTATCCGGACTAAGAGAACCATCTAAAACTTTTACCTTCCTACCTAATTTAGCGATATATGCCTTAGTACCCAATGTCCAAATACAGCCATCAGAGTCGCTTGTTTTACCTGTATGATAAGTTAAATCTGTAGCTGATATATCCGTAATAAATACATACTCATCCAATTTTTTTATCAAAGTTTTCTTATTAAGTTACTACACTACAAAATACTCCATACTTTCTACAAAGCCTTTTATCTCTGCCATTTCCTCCTCAGATATTTTGTTTTCAGGAAATGCTTTGATAAACTTATCCAAGTCGTCAAAAACTACTATATTATCCCCCCTTCCCTGATTTTTTAGATGTTTATCTATGTAAGCTTTAGCTGCATCAGTTTTTTTCTTATAATCATATTCATTTCTAACAGATTTACCACTCTTTTCCTTATAGCCTAATATTCTCCCCTTAAATACAGCTATAAGGTCAAGGTGCATTACATTTTCTGCTGAAGTAAATACTGGTGAATATAATAAAATCCCTTTATCTTTTATATTTTCTTCAACCCTAAACAAGTGGCCGCCTTTTATTTCTTTATAGGGTAAAAGAATAAAATATGTAGCCAGACTTCTTCCCACCGGAAGTACAAAAAGCAAAGCCAAAACTGAAAATATATTTCTAGGCTGCATTTTATTTAGTAAAAGTCCGGCAATAAAAATAATAACTGCTGACAATACATTTAAGGCTACATTTAAGAATAATTTATTTTTTCTGTAAGTTAGATAGCCTTTTTCAAATTTCTTATATTTTTTCATAAAAATCCCTGTCCTAATTATACAATATTTTATATGGTTTTTGTACTATTTTTTGTAAATTTTAACTATTTATATATAACAAAAAGTTTATTATCTTTTGACACTCATATAATATGAGCTTTAGCAATATAATTACAGCTTAATCAGTCCTTTTTCAAATATTTTCTGTAAGCTCATCATTATACCAAATTTTGCATGATTAAAGGTAAGTCCTCCTTGAAAATATGCGGCATAAGGCTCACGCATAGGACCATCAGCAGAAAGCTCTATTGAAGAACCCTGTACAAAGGCTCCAGCCGCCATAATAACCTGATCATTATATCCGGGCATATCCCAAGGCTCAGGCGTTACAAAGCTGTCTACAGGAGCTGCTGCCTGTATGCCCTCACAAAAAGCCTTAAGCCTGTCACCTGATTTAAGTGAAACTGCCTGAATTATGTCATACCTGTCTTCTTTACTGTTTGGAAGTACATCAAAACCCAGACTTTCATATACATTTGCAGCAAAGATTGCACCTTTTACTGCTCCGGCAGTTACAGTAGGGGCCATAAATAACCCTTGGTAAAATGCTTGGTTAAGTCCTAAACTCGCACCTACTTCTTTGCCAAGTCCCGGACAGGATAGGCGGTATGATGCCATATCTACATACTTTTCTTTACCGGCTACATATCCTCCTATAGGAGCAAGTCCGCCACCCGGATTTTTAATAAGAGAACCAACTATCATATCAGCACCTACATCAGTAGGCTCAGACTCTTCTACAAACTCTCCATAGCAGTTATCTACCATACAGATTACATCTGGTTTAATCTTTTTAATAAAGTTGATAAGTTCACCTATTTTTTCTACTGAAAATGTAGGTCTCACATCATATCCCTTGGAACGCTGTATTGTAACCAATTTTGTTTTGTCATTTATTGCATTTTTTATTCCATCGTAATCAAAAGAAAAATCGGGAAGTAGATCCACCTGTCTGTAACTTACACCGTACTCAGCCAAAGAGCCGTCCATGGGAGTAATCCCTATTACTCCATCTAAGGTATCATAAGGCTTACCTACAGGAGAGAGTATCTCGTCACCCGGTCTTAAATTACCAAACATAGCTACGGTAAGTGCATGAGTTCCACAGAGAATAGACGGTCTTACAAGGGCTGCTTCAGTATGAAAAACATCTGCATACACAGATTCAAGAGTATCTCTACCTAAATCATTATATCCATATCCGCTGCTGGCTGCAAAATGTATATCAGAAACCCTGTTTTTCTGCATTGCCCTAAGTACTTTTAATTGATTGATTTCTGCTATTTCATCTACTTTTTTTAATCGTGTGTTAAGATTTTCACAAATTTTTTCACAATAATCAAAAACTTGTTCACTTATGCCCATTTCTAAATACCATTTTTTTAACATAACTTCCTCTTTTCTATAGTTCTCCAGCTATCATCATATTTTGAAGTGCCTTATCTGAGGCATCTGAAAGTACTAAGTTCTTAACTATAACAAAATCCTTATCTACATTTTCTTTAGTTGCGAGCAATATTTTTGGAACAGCAACTTCAATATATCTATCTGTATGTCCAAGTATATAATCTTCTCTACCTTTTATATTTTCCTCAAGCAAAATTCTTTCAGAATCACCATCAAAGCTTTCCATGTATTTTAAAGAAATTTCATTGCATATATTAATCAATATATCTTCTCTTTCTTTTTTTATTTCAGGATCAACCTGTTCAGGCATTTTAGCAGCATAAGTACCCTCTCTTTTTGAATAAGGAAATACATGAACTTTTAAGAAACCTACTTCTTTAACGAAGGCAGCAGTTTCTTCAAATTCCTTATCAGTTTCACCGGGAAAGCCTACTATAATATCAGTTGTAATGCCGGGTCTGTCATAGTATTTCTGAAGCAATTTTACTGACTGAAGATACTCTTCTGCAGTATAATGTCTGTTCATTCGCTTAAGAACGGTAGTAGAGCCACTTTGTAAAGAAAGATGAAAATGTGGACAGACTTTTTTTAGCTTAATCAGTCCTTCTAAAAATTCTTCTGTGATTAGCCTTGGTTCTACAGAGCCAAGACGGATTCTAAAATCTCCCTCTATGGCATTTAGTTTTTCTAAAAGTTCGAGCATTCTGCTTTTGCCATCTATATCTCTCCCATAAGAGCCTATGTGAATACCGGTCAGTACCATTTCCTTAAAACCGGCTTCGGCAAGCCTCTTTGTTTCTTCAACTATGCTCTCCATATCCCTGCTTCTTATTCTTCCCCTTACAAAAGGAATAATACAGTAGGTACAGAACTGATCACAGCCATCCTGAATTTTAATATTTGCACGGGTCTTATCTCCGGCAGCATTTACTTCACCGCTGTCATATACCCAGTCCTTATTTTCATCGCCTGATTTAATAACATTATGCTTAAAATCATGCTGTTTGTTGCTGCGAATATACTCTTCTACTAAACTTAAAACAGAAGCCTTCCCTCTTGTACCGACTAAGATATCTACAAGCTCATCATCCTCAAGCTTTGACTGAGGAGCTTGAACATAGCAGCCAACTGCAACAACAACAGCCTCAGGATTTAATTTTTTTGCCCTATGTAACATCTGCCTTGATTTTCTGTCTGCAATATTTGTAACAGTACAGGTGTTTACTATATAAATATCTGCAACTTCATTAAATTGTCTTATATCATAGCCTGCATTTCTAAACATTTCTTTAATTGACTCAGTTTCATAGGCATTTACCTTACATCCGAGGCTTAAAAATGCTGCTGACTTATAATTATAGTTGATTTTCACAGTTTTTATCATTCCTTTTTATATATTATGCATATTGACTTTTTGCTCTCTAAACCTTATCATTTAACTGTATACAGCAATAATTTTGAATAAGGAGGAGGATCAAAAATGAAGTCAGTTAAGATTTCTTTGAATTCTATCGACAAGGTAAAGGCATTTGTAAATGAGGTAACAAAGTTTGATTCAGACTTTGATCTTGTTTCTGGAAGATATGTAATTGATGCTAAGTCAATTATGGGTATCTTCAGTCTTGATCTTTCAAAACCAATTGACCTGAACATCCACAATGATGCACAGGCAGACAACATTGTTAATGCACTTAATCCTTTTATAGTAGAATAATAACTGCTAGTATGTATCGCCCACTTACCTATGGTAAGTGGGCTTCTTTGCTTTACTCAATCTCCATTGGCTCACAGTTAATTATTTCAATACTTTCTATTGTCTTTTTATATAACTCCTCTATTACATCATCAAGTTTATGCTCATCTTTTTCAATTTTGGAAAGAAGAGGTTTAGTCACAGGATGCTCAGCAACAAAAATAGTACAACAGTCTTCAAAAGGAAGGATTGATGTTTCAAAGGTGCCTATCCTCTTAGAAACATCTATAATATCCTGCTTATCAAAACAGATGACAGGACGGTATACCGGAAGTTCGCAGACTGCATTTGTTGTAAGAAGGCTTTGCATAGTCTGACTTGCAACCTGTCCTATGCTCTCTCCTGTTACAAGACCGAAACACTCATCTTTTTTAGCCAAATCTTCAGCTATTTTCATCATATATCTTCGCATTATTATAGTAAGCTCATCATGAGGGCATTTCTCATAAATGGCAAGCTGAATATCTGTAAAATTAACCACGTATAACTTTATATTTCCTGCATATCTGGCTGTAAGCCTTGCAAGGTCAACCACCTTTTGTTTTGCCCTTTCGCTGGTATAAGGAGGTGCATGAAAATAAACAGCCTCTACCTTAACTCCACGCCTTGCCATCATATAAGCAGCAACAGGACTGTCTATACCACCTGAAAGCAGGCACATAGCCTTACCTGCCGTACCTATAGGCATACCACCTTCTCCTTTAATTGTCTCAGAATAAATATATGCCTTGTCTCTAAGTTCGACTGTAATAAACTTATCAGGATTTTTAACATTTACTGTAAGTCTGTCACCATAATTATCAAGAATTAGTCCGCCTATATCTGCTGAAATCTCAGGAGAAGTCTTAGGCATCTTTTTATTACTGCGTTTTGCCATTACCTTAAATGTAAAACTTTCAGAAGGGTAACATTCTCCAATATAAGTTACTGCCTCGTCATAAACCTTATCAAGTTCTGTGGTATCGGCAATATAAACAGGGCAAATATGTAAGACACCCATCACTCTTTTAAGAGCATTTAATGCACCTTCATAGTCTATATCTCCCTTGCCTGCCTCTACAAAAACTCTGCCCGGCTGTTTATATACCTTATAGTTACCTTCTATTTTTTTTAATGCATTGGCTATTTGTCCTACAAGTGCATCTTCAAAAAGATAACGATTCTTCCCTTTTACTCCAATTTCAGCATATTTTATCAAAAAAGCTCTATATTCAAACATTATTATTTTCTCCTGTATTTTGAAAGTATTGGTACAAGTTCTTTAAGCATTTCTACTGCATAGTCAGTCATTTCAGTCTCAGTAAACATTCCGAAACTAAATCTGAGTGTTGAGTCTAATAAGTCATCCTGAAGACCTATGCCTTTAAGAGTTCCGCTATAGTCCGGGTGATGGGATGAGCAGGCTGAACCTGAAGATACATAGATTCCCTTTTCTTCCAAGGCGTGCAGTAATACTTCTGCCTTTATTCCCTTAAAACTTACGCTAACTATCTGTGGAGCTGTTTTTAAGATATTTGCTGACAAATCTCCTCTAGTATCAACTCCGTTTATGGTACAGTCAGAAAAATTTGTAAGTAAATCTCTTATAAATTTTTCTTTAATCGTGTATAGCTTACTAATCTTTTCTTTATGATTATCATACACAGCTTCAGCAGCAGTTCCTATGGCGGCTATCCCCGGTACATTAAGAGTGCCTGAACGGAGATTTTTTTGCTGTCCTCCTCCATGAATATAAGGGGTAATCCTTACACCCTCTCTCACATAAAGGAAACCTATTCCCTTTGGAGCATGGAATTTATGTCCGCTTACAGAAATAAAATCTGCATTCAATTTTCTGGTATTGATTTCAAACTTACCGTACCCTTGAATGGCATCTATATGGACTAGGATATTAGGATTTTTATCTTTGACAAGTTTTATTATATGTTCGGCATCAGCTACTGCACCAATCTCATTATTTACCAACATAAATGATAACATTATTGTTTCATTATCTATTGCCTTTATTAAATCTTCATCCCTTATATGACCTAACTTATCCACAGGCAGATAAGTTATCTGATAACCTTCTTTTGCAAGCACTTCCATAGATTGGTATACAGAAGCATGTTCAAAGCAAGTGGTAACAATCTTATTCCCATAGCGTTTTTTTGTGGCAGCTCCCATTAAAATTGCCTGATTATTAGATTCTGTACCGCAGGAAGTAAATATAATTTCATTCTTCTTGGCTTTTAAGGTTTTTGCAATTTTTTCTTTGGCATCTTCTACAAATCTTTCTGCCTCAAAACCTTTTATATGTTTGGATGAAGGATTTGCATAGGCATTCCTCATAGTTTCATTCATTATCTCAATTACACTGTCAAACGGCCTTGTGGTAGCCGCATTATCTAAATAGCATTCCATAATCTCTCCTATTCATCTATTTCAAAGGCTATCACGGAAACTAAGGCAAGCCCGGCAGTTTCAGTCCGAAGTATTCTGTTTCCAAGACTTATCGGCTTAACTCCGGTTTTTATTGCAAGCTCAAGCTCTTCATCAGCAATACCACCTTCAGGACCTATGAAGATACCGATACTTTTCTTCCCATTAACTTCTTTTATAAGTTCTCTCGCCCTATCCATTCCCTTTTCATTTTCATATGGTATTAGATTATATTCGAGGGATTCTGCCATTTTTACAGCCTCATTAAAGTTTACAAAATCAGAAATTTCGGGGATTATCGCTCTACCTGATTGTTTTGCGGCAGTCAGGGAAATAGTACGCCATCTTTCAAGTTTTTTCTGTTCTTTTTTGCGGTCTTCAAGCTTTACTATTGTTCTCTTCATAAGAACAGGAACAATCTTAGATACTCCAAGCTCTACAGCTTTTTGTATTATAAGTTCCATCTTATCTTTTTTGGGCAGTCCTTGAAAAAGTAATATCTTAGCCGGTAATTCTGATTTTTCTCCCTCACAATCAGTAATTTTACAAATAATTCTGTCAGATAAAAACGCTTTAATTTCAGCAGTGTATATGAGTCCGTTTCCGGAAGACAGTCTTACCTCATCTTTTTCCTTCATCCTCAGTACATTTTTGATATGATTTACATCATCCCCTGTAATATAGGCATTTTCTCCGTCTATACTACAACTGTCTATAAAAAAAATTGACATTTTATTTCCTCGCTACTAAACAAACCCAGTCATTATCACAGGTGTTTGATACAAGTTTCAGTCCTGCATCTTCTATGGCTTTAATTACAGTATCTGCAAGTTCTTTAACTATACCTGAGCAGATATAATATCCGCCCTCACTAAGTGCAGGTACTATAATAGGAGTAAGTGGTACTAATACCGGAGCAAGAATATTAGCCACAACTATATCGTACTGCTCTTTATAGAGTTGTTCGCAGAGTTCTTTATCTTCAAGGAGATTGCCTGTTTCAAGTCTTGCTTCTTCATCTGTAATCTCATTTTGTAGAAGGTTTTCTTTAGCAGATTTAACAGCAGTTTCATCTATGTCGATAGCATATGCCCATTTTGCACCAAGTTTTAGGGCGGCTATTGTAAGAATTGCACTTCCACAGCCAATATCAAGAATTTTTACATCTCTATTTACATATTTTTGAAGTTCTTCTACACAAAGTCTTGTAGTTTCATGAGTTCCTGTACCAAAGGCTACTCCCGGGTCTATTCTTATAACAATATCCTCTTCGTTTATATCCCGGGCTTCTTCCCAAGAAGGTGTTATAACTATGTTTTTGCCTATCCTGAAAGTATGGAAAAACTCCTTCCATTTATTTGCCCAGTCTACATCATCAGTTTCTGAAATATATATTGCCCCACTTCCAATATCAACAAAATTTGAAACATTTTCAAGTCCTTTTCTGATATTTTCAATCAGTTCATCGGAATAAAATGCTGCGACATCTTCAATTCCTGTTCCACTATTGTAGAATGCAGATGAATTTTCATCAGGTGCACCATCACTGATATAAAAAACAAGCTCTGCATTTCCGTCATCAGGCTCTATTTCAGGCAGAATATCAACATACATTTGCTTTTTTTCCGCTTCTGTAAGAGGTACTTTATCTATAACTTCTACTCCATATATGCCAAGTTCTCCAAGCATATCAATAATTAAATCTACGGCTTCCGTTCGTGTTTCAAGGGTATATTTAAGCCATTTCATATATTTTCCTCCCATTTATAAACTCATTAATTTTATCATATTTCTGTATTTATTGCAAAAAGTATTATTAATAACTTAGATTCTTCTCTTGCTTGCACTTGTATAATATTTTCAGGTATGATTCATGCTATTATATTTATTTTACCTCTTGCATATTGTAGTAAATTATGCTAAAATATTTATTGTTTTGCAGGAGTGGCGGAATGGTAGACGCATCAGACTCAAAATCTGACGATAGCAATATCATGTGGGTTCAAGTCCCATCTCCTGTATTTTTTATTTTAAATTCAAATTATTCACGAAGCAACTTCGGAAACACATAATCAAGCCGAAGGCTTGGAATTATGTGTTTTAGAAGGTGCTTGGTAATAACCCCCATAGTCACAGACCGACATTGCCCATATCAATATAACATATAATCAAAGAGGTCTGTGACCTATGGCGTGAATAATTTGAATTTACAAATTACTTCCAGCCTGCAAATACTTTGCTTGCAACATCAGTTCCCGAATAGCTTCCTCTACCCTCCCCTTCAACAACAACACTTATAGCAATTTTCTTTCCTTTTTTATCACCAAACCCCATAAACCATGAGTGGTCTCCCTTAGTTCCATCTTCTTTCTGATATTCTGCAGTACCTGTCTTTCCATAAATATCATATCCTATCCAAGAAAGTTTTTGGGCAGTGCCATAAGTTACAACAGCCCTCATAAAACCCTGAAGGGTTTCTGCCTTTTTCTTAGAACAAAGTCTGGCGAATTTTTCAGGTTTATAGCTATTTACAATTCTTTTACCATCATATGTAACTATTTTCTCTACCGTATAAGGTTTCATAAGCATACCGTTATTTGCTATGGCCGATGCTATTAAGGCATTATGAAAAGGAGTAATCTGAGTTTTTCCCTGCCCTATTGAAGTATGTAAAATCTCTTCAGTACCGGATGATGAATTAAGCACAAAACTGCTTTTTGAAGTTGTAAGTTCAAAAGGTAGTTCTTTATTGTATAAAAACTTTTCTGTGAGCTTTGTAAACTTATTTTTATTTAATTTAAGTCCAATACTTGCAAAAGCACCGTTACAAGATTTTGCAAAAGCAGTTTTTAAATCTTCCTTTCCATGCCTTGTGCGGTCGAAGCAGACTATGCTTTCCTTGCCTGATGAAAAAATCCCATTACAGTCAAACTTAAATTTGTCATAGTCCTTATGTTCATTCATATATTCAAGGGCTGTAAGTACCTTAAATGTAGAGCCCGGAGGATATAAACCATTTGTAGCCCTATTTACCAGCTTCGCATCTTTTTGCGGCAGACTCGACAATGTTTCCCAATCTGCTATTACAGTATTCGGGTCATAATCAGGTTTTGATACCATAGCCAAAACTCTTCCTGTTGAAGGTTCAAGGATTACCCCCGCTCCATGGTAGCCGTTAAGTGCAGCATTAAGAGATTTTTGCAATTTACTGTCTATCGTAGTAACTACACTGTCACCCTTGTTCTTATCCTGATTAATCCTCTCAAAAACTCTGGTAAAGACATTGTCATTGGATGAAAGAAGCTCATAATTCATAATTGCTTCTATTCCCGTCTTGCCTGAAGCATTTCTTCCGACAATATGACTATACATATCACCATATGGATATACTCTTACACTCTTTTTGCCTTCTTCTCTAGTATATGCAAGTACATCTCCATCTGATGAAAGAATTTTCCCTCTTGATACATATGCTGCATAAATATCAGTTCTTTTATTATAAGAGTTGTTCATTATCCCGGGTGCGGTAAGAAACTGAAAATAAGTAAGATAAGCTGACATAGATACAAAAAGTATAAGTATGATGTAAACAAGCCCAACAGGCTTTTTTACAAGTTTCACCTTAATTCCGGCAGCATTATCTTCTCTTTTGGCACCGGTAATATAAAGACCCTGAATTACACCAAAGATAATGATGGTACTAATAACAGAACTTCCTCCTTGGCTCACAAGCGGAAGGGTCACACCTGTTGAAGGAATAAATTTGACAGTTCCTCCTATGGATAAAAATATCTGAAATGAATACATAGCTGCACAGCCTATCGACACAAGCTGATGAAATTGGTTCTTTGTTCGCCAGGCAAGTAAAATAAAGGCTATAATTGTACAAAGATAAATTAAAATCAGGCAGAATCCAAAAAGCAGTCCAAGTTCTTCACAAAGCCCTGAAAAAATAAAATCACTTTCAACTACAGGTGTATTTGAAGGCAGACCATTACTAAGTCCAAAGCCGAACCATCCGCCGCTGCCTATGCCGAACAAAGACTGGGTAACCTGATACCCCTTATCATCTATATATTTCCAAGGATCAACAAACGCCTGAACTCTAACTCTTACATGTGAAAATAAATAGTAGCCTGCAACTGCTGAAATTACTCCTCCACCGGTAAATAATCCCAGAAGTTTCATACTTCCGGTTGCAAAATATGTCATTACTGTAAAAGTAGTAAAAAAGAGCATAGCACCGCCAAGATCCTTACTAAGTACAAGTAAAAGCACCATCATAGCTGTGAGTGCCGTTGTTATTATAATCTGCTTAAGGCTCTTACTTACATAGAGCAGTGAAGCTATCATAAAAATTAATAATATTTTTACAAATTCAGACGGCTGTATGCTCATTCCTAAAACATTTATCCAGTTTTTAGCACCATACTGTACCTTTGCCCGTAAAAATACATAGCCCAAAGAGCCTATACCGGCTATTGCGTACAAATATCCCATACTTCTAAGCATGGACATTTTTTTGATTAAAAATGGCAGAATAAGACAGGCAGCTAATGCAGCTGCCACAAATATGGTCTGCTTTACTCCCCATATAAATTTCAACCTGGTCAAGAATATAAAGCCTATTGTTATAAGAAACTGCATATGTGAAAACAGGCTTTTAAATAAATTTTTATAAAAAATTCTATATAAAAACGTTGAGCTTATAAGCAAAACTATCTGAGCAAAATAAAGAATGGCAACCTTCATTTCAGGCATTTTTAAAAATATACATAAAAATCCTGCAAAATGAAGCATTAAAGTTAATATCGGCTGAAAAAAATATATTTCACCGCTATTGTATTTATCATTATTTATAAAACCTATAAATCCCAAATAGGCATAAATTGCTGTAATGATAATAATTATATACTTAGATATTTCACTTACTAAAATTTGCAAGTTTTATTACCTCTCTTACTTCTGATTCTGTTTCCAGCAAAAAATCAAACCTTAGAAAATCAGGAGACAGCTCCTTAATCTCATCCATCTTATTAAAGAGGTTGATAGGAATATCCTGATAAACATAATTTGTGCAGCTGTCACAGTTTTTTACAACAGGAAATTTTCCCTGTTCTCCACCTGCCTTATTCTTTTTGTTTTCAATATAAAGAATATCAGGAAGAGGCTTTTGACCTTTTTTTAATTTTTTAATGCAAGCCCCCTTATTTTTCCATTGGCACTGTGTCATAACCATTAATTCTTCCCTACCATACACTACAAGCGAGAGTTTGGAAGCTGTAGTGATATTGCTGCGGACAAGTTTTGCCTCCCTCAAACTCTGTTCAAGACTTACGGTATAATGATGAACATCAAAGCCCGCAAGGCTTTCTACTGCCTTAGAATTAAAGGTATATAAATTAGTATCTGCTACCATATCAAGTGGTACATCCGCAATTTCAATCATATCTTTTACAAACGATATTTCTTCTAAATTTCTGACCATAAAACCATTTATTCTAAGCAGCACATCCAAACCATCAACTGTATCAAAATACTTTACATATTTTTTGTGGGTGCTTCTTCTAAATATTTCAGGAAGCCTTAGATATGCCTTTCTGCCATCATCTTCCACCAGGTCAAGTCCGGTTATAAGATTATTCAGCCCAAAATGCTCAAGGTTTATGAATATTTCAAACTCTTCTTTATTATTTTTAGTAAATTTTAACAATGCTTTAAGTTGTTCCATAGTTGATACAACTATTTCATATCTCGGATTAAAATCTGGGACCGGAAAAAGCTTGTTCGTATTATTAGAAACAGCAGGAGGAATTTTCTCATTTTTTTCAGCTAAGGCCTTATATAGTGCATCACAGGCATTTCGTCTTAGCTCATTAAGTGCAGATATTGGGAAAAAGACTTCGCCAATCAAAGTAATTTCTACATCATTTTTATCTATAACAAACTCGGTATCCCCAAGTTTCATCAATGCTTCCACTACTCTTCCTGCTTCAATCGGTCTTTTTTCCGCCCTCATGCAGACTGCTCCATTTACAGTAATACTGCTGTTTTCTGTATAAAGAGTGAGCATAAGTTCGTTGTCAGGCTCTGCATAAAAACTTGCCTTAATCCTCTTTTTAATTGGCTCTTTAATAATATTTGTATTTATATTCTCAAGCAGTGTTTCGTTTTTTGTCCTATATACTGACAATCCGACCCTCATTTGAAGTCCCTTAGTAAAATTAGCTTCAAAACTCTCTCCGGCTCTTTTACCATCCTTTAGTGTAAATTCATAAACCGGTTCTGTAGGCTTATCATCTGCTCTTATTTCAACTACATCATGAGCATTAATATCTTTTGTTAAATTAATAACAATTACATTTTTTTTGCCGTTTGTTATAACATTTTTAACACTACCTACAAGTACCCCATTATGGTTAGGTCTTGTATTTGACATCATTTCTTCGCCGTTATAATGGACAAGATATCCTTTTGTAAAACTTCCCCTGTTATATATATCGGAAAGTTTTTCGACATCTGCATTTCGCTCTCTTGTGCTTTGGTCTAAATTAAAATATTCTTTACCGTACTCTAGATAAATATCTGTCCATTTTCTATATAAATATGCAGTAAGAGCAGCATATTCAGGGCGTTTCATTCTTCCTTCTATCTTAAAAGAATCAATGCCCGCCTCTACCATATCAGGTATCAGGTCTAAGGTACATATATCCTTAGGACTTAGTAAATATGGCTTTGTTTCAAGTTTTTCAGTCGGCCTTATTCCTCCGGATTGATTCCCGGCATAAAGGTTATAGCTCATGCGGCAAGGACCTGCACAGCTGCCTCTATTTCCGCTTCTTCCACCGTTCATAGCTGACATAAGACACTGTCCTGAATAACAAACACAGAGTGCTCCATGAACAAAACACTCTATCTCAACCTTTTCTTTCTTAAATGCGGCAACCTCAACTAATGAAAGTTCCCTTGAAAGTACTATTCGCTTTACATCATACTGCTTAAGAAGTCTGACTGCTCCTGTGTCACAGACTGTCATCTGTGTGCTTGCATGCAATACAAGATCCGGAAAATTTTCATGAAGAAACTTTAATACACCAAAATCCTGTACAAGCACAGCATCTATACCTGCCTTGTAGTAAGGCAAAACATAGTTATAAAGCCCCTTCATCTCATCTTCTTTGATAAGGGTATTTATTGTCATATATAATTTTTTATCATGCACATGTGCATAGTAGATTGCATCTACAAGTTCTTTTTCTTCAGGATTATCTGCATAGGCTCTGGCACCAAAGTTTTTACCACCTATGTAACAGGCATCTGCTCCTCCTGAAAAAGCTGCCTTCATCCTATCTACAGAGCCGGCAGGGGCTAATATTTCTATCTCTCTTTTCTTATTCATCTGCTGTTATGTTTTTTTCCTCGTTCATCCTCTTTTTTAGAAATTAATTCATGCTTTAACTCAAATAATTCTTTATCTTTTTTTTCAAGTTCTTTTTCTAAATCTTCATTTCTTTCAACCATCTTATAATATTCATCTACAATATTAATCTGCATTGTAAGGTTTTTCTGATTGTCATCTAAATGCCTGTATCCCGCTTCTTTAGAAAGTTCAGCATATTTAGAATTTAAAAACAGTGCTATTTTTTGTAAATACTCTTCACTTTCATATCCGCTTAAAGTATATGGCTTATCGTTTATAATCACTTTAATATTGTTTTTCTCGTTCATATTTTCCCCCAAAATAGTTTATCTTAGACCCAAATGACTGTATGCAAGCTCTGTAACTACTCTTCCTCTGGGAGTCCTTGCAATAAAGCCGGATTGGATTAAATATGGTTCATATACATCTTCAATAGTAGCTGTATCTTCTCCTATTGAAACAGCAATCGTTTCAAGCCCTACAGGACCGCCATTAAATTTCTCTATCATTGCGGTAAGAATCTGGCGGTCAATATGGTCAAGACCATATCCATCTATATTTAAAAGTGTAAGTACCTCTGTACCGACTTCCTTTGTTACCCTACCATCATACTTAACCTCAGCAAAATCTCTGACTCTTTTTAACATCCTGTTCGCAAGCCTTGGAGTTCCCCTTGAACGCTTAGCCATTTCAAGTGCTGCATCTTTTTCTATTTTAACTCCAATTACCTTGGCTGACCTCATAATTATAGTCTCAAGCTCTGATAAGGTATAGTATTCAAGCCTGTTAACTACTCCAAACCTGTCTCGAAGAGGTGCTGAAAGCATCCCGGCTCTTGTAGTTGCCCCTATTAGAGTAAACTTTGGAAGTTCCAGTCTTATACTCTTTGAAGTTGCACCTTTTCCAATTACTACATCAATAGCAAAATCTTCCATAGCGGGATAAAGCACCTCTTCAACCTGCCTGTTAAGCCTGTGGATTTCATCAACAAAGAGTACATCACCCTCTTTTAGGTTATTTAGGATGGCAGCTACATCTCCGGGTTTTTCTATAGCAGGACCTGAGGTTATTTTAATATGTACTCCCATTTCATTAGCTATAATGCCTGCAAGAGTAGTTTTACCAAGACCGGGTGGTCCATATAAAAGAACATGGTCAAGGGGTTCTTTTCTCCCTTTTGCAGCTTCTATATACACCTTCATCATTTCCTTAGCCTTTTTCTGACCAATATAGTCAGCTAAAAGTTTCGGTCTGAGAGTGTCATCATTTCTAATATCTTCCTCAGAAGCTACAGTTGATATTATTCGTCTTTTTACACCATTTTCCATTTAATCCAACCTTTTACATCAAATTTTTGAGAGCAAGTTTAACCAGTTCTTCAGCTGTAATTTCTGTAGTAACTTCTACCAGACTGATAGCCTTCATCGCTTCTGTCCGGCTATATCCGAGTGCAACAAGCACCTCTGATGCTTCTCCTTTTATTTCATGGTTTATGTCTGTATTCACAAGGTCATCCTGACTTTCAAAGATGACAGTACTTGTCTTATTTATAATTCCTACCTTGTCCTTAAGTTCCAGTACAAGCTTCTTTGCCGTCTTTGCACCTATACCTTGAGCCTTTTCTATTGTTTTAGTATCCTCAGAAAGTATTGCAAAAGTAAGAATATCAGCAGGCATTGAGGAAAGAATTGCTATACCTGCCTTTGGTCCGATTCCGTTTACTGTAATTAATAATTTAAAGAACTCTAAATCTTCTTTCTCAAGAAATCCATAAAGTTGCATAATATCTTCTCTCACATGAAGATATGTGTATAACCTTATATTATCCTCTAGTTTAGGAAGACGATTAAAAACTGTAGCAGGAACTATTGCTTCCACCCCAAAACCGTTTACATCAATAATTACACTTTCAGCCGTTACAGCTTCCAGTTTTCCTTTCACCGAGGCTATCATACCTTATCTCCTAACTAAAATTAATCTCATCACATAAGTATTTCTATGATACAACAAATGGAACTTTATGTCAAAGTTTAGGTGTGAAAAATAGCGACTAAGAATCTCTCTTAATCGCTTTAATCAAATCAAGAATTAAACAAATCCTCAACCTCTTCCTTAGTAAGCTTATTTATAAATACCTCTCCTGCCTTGATTACTGAGTCAGCCAAATTTTTCTTCTTCTCCTGAAGCTTATAAATTTTTTCTTCTATAGTACCCTTGGTTATGAGCTTAACTACATTAACACTGTTTTTCTGTCCTATCCTGTAAACTCTGTCCGTAGCCTGATCTTCTACTGCCGGATTCCACCAGGGATCATAATGAATAACCATATCTGCCCCCACAAGATTAAGCCCTGTACCGCCGGCTTTAAGTGAAATAAGATATACATCACGGCTTCCACTGTTGAAAGCCTTAACATCCTCACTTCGCTGAGAAATAGGTGTAGAGCCATCTAAGTAATAATAGCTGATTTTAAGCTTTTTAAACTCCTCTTCTATCAGATTAAGCATAGATGTAAACTGTGAAAATACAAGAATCCTATGTCCTCCTTCAATAGCATTTTGTACCAACTGTAGCAGTAATACCAGTTTTCCTGAATTTCCGTTATAGTTTGATATGAAGGTAGATGGATGGCAGCAGATTTGCCTAAGCCTTGTCAAAGAAGCAAGTATCATCATTCTACTCTTTTCAAAACCATTTTTGTCAATTTCACTATTTATCTTCTTTTTCATATCGTCAAGGTATGACATATAAACTTCCTTCTGTTCCTCTGTCATATCTGAAACCATCTTTCTTTCTGTCTTTTCAGGAAGTTCCTCAAGCACATCTCTCTTCATTCTTCTAAGGATAAACGGTTTTATATGAAAATTAAGCTGTTTAAGTGCTTCCTCACTTTCAAACCTTACTACCGGCTTTTCATAAAGATTCACAAATTTGGAATGTGAATACAGATAACCGGGCATAAGGAAGTCAAATATTGACCAAAGTTCAGACAGATTATTTTCTATCGGAGTTCCTGTAAGTGCGAATCTATGGCTTGCATTAAGCATTTTTACTGCCTTCGCATTACGGCTGTTAGGATTCTTGATAAACTGTGCCTCATCCAAAAAGGCTGTATGAAAATTAATCTCCTTCAAGATATCAATATCTCTTCTAAGAATCGGATAAGAAACCAGCACAACCTGATGATTAGTATACTTTGCTATCAACTCTTTTCTTTCATTTGGATTACCTAAAATCATAAGAGTGCTGAGTTCCGGGCAAAAATTCTCAATTTCATCCTGCCAGTTAAAAAGCAGTGACGATGGGCAGACTACTATAAATACAGCATCTTTATTCTTTTTCCAAACTGATGCAATATAGGTAATAGCCTGTAAAGTCTTGCCAAGTCCCATATCATCCGCAAGAATACCGCCAAGATAGTACTTTGAAAGAGAAGTAAGCCATTCAAAACCAACTTCCTGATAAGGACGAAGTTTCACTTTAATTTCCGCAGGAACTTCTATTTTAACATTTTCCGGATGGTTAATTTCTTCTATCAAAGCTGTAAAAGATTGATCCGCTTCTATCTCGTACAAACCTTCGTCAGATGCTTGACTTAAGTAAAATGCATAGTCAAGCGAGGTGTATATCTTACCATCTGTAATACTGCCTTTACTATTTCCGATTTTATCAATAAGTGCACTTAATTTATCCAGCTCTCCGCTGCCGGTAAGGTCTATAAAACTGCCGTTTCTTAGCCTGAAAAACTTCTTTTTTAACTTAAGACTGTTAAAAAGGTCTGTAAGTTCATCACTTGAAAGTCCATCAAAATCAAAGTCAACTTCAAGCATATTGTTTTCACTTTGTACACGAACAGAGGTTTTTGCTATTTTGGGCTGATTTACTTTAATTTTTTTAAATTCTTCTGAGTAGAACAATTCATATTTTCCAGATAAATATTCTAAACTATTTTTTAAAAAATCATAAATCTCTGATTCATTATTTAAATAAAAATACTGTTCCTCTCTGATAAAACCTAAGCTTTCAATATCTTCAAAACATTCTGCTTCACGGCTTGGTTTTCGTACAATTACTGCCTTTACATCAGGCATTTTAAGGAACGGATTAAATTTATACTCTCCATAAGCAGTAATTACTTCAAGTTTAATACTCCCCCTGTATATATCCATATAAAGTTCAAATTTTACATTTTCTGTTATATAATTATCCCTGAGTGCCTTGGGAATTGTAAGTGAAAAAGTTTCGTGGATGCGAGGTAGCACAACATTTAGAAAGTGGTCTTTTTCCTTACCTTCAAAAACCAATGCATCCTCTTCTCCATCATTAGGTGTATGGTAAAATGGCAGGAAGTTTCTTGTAAATATCCTGTCCGGATGATAAACCTTATTATCATAATAAAACAGCTTTCCTTTTTCGTCTAACGGGATAATTCTTTCATCATCCCAAGATAAAATAATCGAATCATCTTCATCTGACAGATTAAGATAAAAATTTAAATCAGGTTTTCCTACAATGAATTGTACATTTTCAAAAGTTTCATCCGCAAAGCTAAAACTAAAAGGAAACTTTATTATTTTTAACAGTCTAAGCAGCATATGCCTGTCTAAGAAAATATTTGATTTTACAAACATACTTGAAGAACTTCCTTTGCTGACAATTTCTTGTATGTCAAAAATTTCACAAAGAAAATCAAGTACTGCCTCTGATTCATAGTCAAAGCGATTTTCACCCGGAAAATATGAAAAATCTTTTCCTAGAGAAATTGGCTGATTATGTATGTAATCAGACAAAAATTTCCTTATATTTTGTACTTTATACATTTTTATACTGCCTGCCATTATATTTACAGATGCATTTACAGAATTATCGGCTCTAAACATAGACGGAAGCATTATGCTTACTTTTATATGAAAAATATCTCCAAGACCTGCCATGTAGTCCATATTATCAAAGTAGTCTAAAACCCTTGCTACACGCCTTTTATCACCGGATTCTATTTTCTGCTGTTTCCGTTTATCTGAATAATCATTTATAAAAAGCATTACTGCCACAGCATGTTTACAAGCTCCGGGGTGTTTTCTGCTCGAAGGACAATTGCATTGATACTCAATTATATCCTTATTATTTAAATCAATATCAACTGTATATTCACTCTTACCTTGAACAGTAGCTCTGTAATGCTCTCTACTTTTAGATTTAGATATTGTCTTTATTGCTTTTGCAGAGTAATATCTTATACCTCTATTATAAGCAATGTCATTTGCAGCCAGATTTTTAATAATCGTCCTATTTAATTCAGCCATAATACCTCTTTAAATATTAAATGATGTTAAACCCTAATTATTTTCTACTCCAGGTAGCTTTCGAGAACAATAAAAGCATTGGGAATATCTCCAATCTTCCGGCTAACATATCAAAAATAAATACTAATTTTGACAGATTGGAAAATTCGGAAAAATTTCCTGTCGGCCCTACTTTATTAAGTCCGGGTCCAATATTATTAAAGGTAGCAACAACAGCAGTAAAACTTGATTCAAAATCTATGTTGTCTAGAGATATTATTAATAAAGAAAATGCCATTATTAAAATATAAGAAACTAAGTAGACATTTGCATTTCTAATAACCGAATGTTCTACTGTTTTGCAATCCATTTTCAATATCTTTATACTTTTTTGATGAATCATACCTACAATTTCTTTTTTTACAGTTTTAGCATAAATAAGTATTCTTGAAACCTTCATTCCTCCTCCTGTACTTCCTGCACAGGCTCCGACAAACATAATCATAAGGAGGACAGTCTTTGCAAACATCGGCCATAGATTAAAATCTGCCGTGGCATAACCTGTTGTAGTTATTACTGAGGCTACTGAAAAAAAAGCATAGTGAATGCTTAAATAAATATTGTCCCATTCTCCCAAATTTATTACAATCAATGCTACTGCTGTAAATACTATAATCAGATACCATTTCACCTCTTCAATCTTGATAACTTCTTTAATTTTCTTCTTAATCATTAAAAAGTAAACATTGAAGTTTATTCCAAAAAGTAACATAAATACTGTAATTACAGCCTGTTGCAGTATAGTATAGCCTCCGCAGCTGTCATTATGTATACCGAACCCACCGGTACCTGCAGTTCCAAAAGTTATACATACGGCATCAAATGGGTTCATACCTGTACAAAGTAAAATAATAAACTGCACAACTGTCATTCCAAGATAAATCTTATAAAGGTAAGAAGCTGTTTTCTTTACATTTGGAACCAGCTTACCTACTGAAGGCCCCGGGCTTTCCGCTCTCATAAGGTGCATATCTACACCACCAAATAGAGGTAAGATTGCCAGTATGAAAACAAGGACTCCCATTCCCCCTATCCAATGTGAAAAACTTCTCCAAATAAGTACACAATGAGGAACCGGCGTTAAGTCGGTAATAACACTTGACCCTGTAGTTGTAAATCCTGAAACAATTTCAAACAGTGCATCAATATAATTGGGAAGCACACCTGTAAGTACAAAAGGAATAGCTCCAACAAGACTTATTACTATCCAGGTAAGGGAGCAGATTACAAAACCCTCTCTTGCATAGAACCTCTTATTTGTAGGTTTTTTAAGTGTTACAAGTCCTCCTATTATAAAGGATAAAACAGAGCAGGCAAGAAAAGCATAACCTTCTTTTTCGCCATAAATAAGTGCCGTAACAGCAGGCAGGAGCAGGAATGCTCCTTCAAAATTAAGTACCCAGCCCATAATATAGGCTATAATTAAGTAATTCATAATTCTTACTCAGCAATTATATCGTCTATACTGCCAAGACCTGCATTGGTAGTAATTACAATAACGCTGTCTCCTTTTTGAATAATATCTTTACCTGATGGTGTAATAATCTGATTATTTCTATAAATTGCAGCTACAATAACATTAGGCTTTATATTTAATTTTTCTAAAGTCTTTTTTGTTATTTTGGAATCAGACTTTATCAAAAACTCTAAAGCTTCTGCCTCATTTCCAAACATTTTATATAAAGTTTCAACATTGCTTCCTTTTGAGTTTTGCATAGAACGGACATATTTTAGTATGTACTGTGAAGTTATCTGCTTAGGAGCTATTACAGAACCTATAGGGAGTTCCCTTATAACTTCTTCAAATTCTATTTTATTTATTTTAGTAATTGATTTTGCCTTAGAAATATGGTGAGTATACATTGAAAGGAGGATGTTCTCCTCATCAATACTGGTTAAGGTTACAACTGCATCAGCATTTTCTATCCCTTCCTCTAACAGAATTCTCTTATCTGTAGCATCAGCATGTATTACGATAGCCTCAGGAATAAGTTCTGAAAGTTCAGCACAGCGTGCCTCATCGGCTTCTATTATTTTTACATCTATCTTAGCTTTTACAAGCTCTAAACATAGGTAGTAAGCTACCGTACCTCCCCCGCAAACCATCACATTCTTAATCGGTCTTGTATTCACTCCAACTTTGTTAAAGAAATCATAAGAATCTTTAAACTTAAGTATACAGGAAAAAGTATCTCCTTTTCTAAGAACAAAAGATCCGTTAGGTATTTCAACCTTCCCATCTCTTCTTACCATGCATATAAGCACATTACCGGAGATCGTTTTTGAAAATTCTATGAGACTCATTCCATCCAGTATAGAATCTTCTCCTATTGTAAGTGAAATAAGGTTAACCCTGCCTTTATAAAAAGTATCCACCTCTATAGCTGATGGGAAATGAATTAGTCTTGCTATTTCAAAAGCGGCTATTCTCTCAGGATTAATAGCCATTGAAAGTCCAAGCTCTTCTTTTATATAGTTAATTTCTTCATAATACTGAGGATTTCTCACCCTTGCTATAGTCTGGCAGTTACCTGCTTTCTTTGCCATAAGACAACAGAGCAGGTTAATCTCATCCTTATCTGTAACAGCTATCAGCAAATCAGCATCCTGTACATCTGCTTCAAGAAGCATCTTATAACTTGTACCATCTCCATATACAGCCTGCACATCTAAAATATTTACTGCATTTTGAAGTGCTGTATTGTCCCTGTCAATTATACAAATGTCATTTTTTTCATTACTTAACTCTCTCGCAAGAGCATATCCCACCTTGCCACAGCCAACTATTATTATATTCATGGAATATCAGTCCCCCCTAAACTATAATTCACCCATTAAATAAAATCTGCAATTTTCAGTAATCTTAACATTTAACAGTCTTCCAATATAATCTTCTTTTTTGTTTGTAGGTACTTTAAAATGTACAAGTGTATTATCAGACATCCTCCCTGTAATAAGTAGATTGTCTTCGCTATTAACTTCTTCTGCTAACACCTCTACTACCTGTCCTACCTGACTACCGAATTTATCATCAGAATATTCTGCTACGGTATCCTGCAGCCTTTTAAATCTTCTTTTCACAGCTTCAATCTCTACCTGATCCGTCATAGTGGCGGCAGGAGTTCCTGTCCTTTTAGAATATTCAAACATATAGGCACTTTGATAGCGTACCTTCCTTACAACATCTAAAGTATCTTCAAAGTCTTCCTCTGTTTCTCCCGGAAAACCGACGATAATATCGGTGGTAAGTGCAATATCAGGAATCCTTCTTTTTATCTTTTCAGTAAGTTCAAGATATCCTTCTTTTGTATACCGCCTGTTCATTCTCTTAAGCACATTATTACTTCCTGCCTGAAACGGAAGATGTATATGTCTACAGACTTTATCAGACTCTGCTATCACCTCAATAAGTTCATCTGAAAAATCTTTTGGATGAGGTGTCATAAAACGGATGCGTCTAATACCTTCCACCTTTTCTACCATTTTTAAGAGTTTTGCAAAGGTAACAGGCTCTCCATCCTCAGCAGACAAGCCTTTTCCGTATGAATTTACATTTTGACCAAGCAGCATAATCTCTATTACACCGGCATCCGCAAGACATTTTACCTCTTTTACTATATCTTCAGGTCTTCTGCTTCTTTCCCTTCCCCTCACATAAGGCACTATGCAGTAAGTACAGAAATTATCACAGCCATAGGTAATATTTACACTTGCCTTAAATGAATACTTTCTTTCATCCGGTAAATCTTCAACTATTTTATCAGTATCCTTCCATATATCTACAAGCATAGAATGTTTAATCTTATACTTTCCATTCTTTTTCACAGGATGATGTGCAGCATAACTTTTCGCTGCAAACAAAGCAAACATAAGTTCAGCAAGCTTGTATATATTGTGAGTGCCGTAAATTAAATCTATAAATGAATAACTTTCTCTAAGCTTCTGGACTACAGTTGTCTCCTGCATCATACAGCCGCATAGAGCAATTATCATATTAGGATTAAGTTCTTTTAATTTTTTTAAATATCCTAAATTGCCATAGACCTTTTGATCGGCATTTTCCCTAATTGTACAGGTATTAAGAATTACAAAATCGGGACTTTTATCTTCAGTGTTTGTAAAACCTATTTTTTCAAGTATTCCTGCTATCTTCTCAGAATCTCTGAAATTCATCTGACAGCCGAATGTATTACAATTAAATGTAAGTTGTTTTCCTGCATTTTTGCAAATTAACTTAAAGACTTCAGCAGCCTTTTCCATATAATAATACTGCCTGTCAGGTTCAGCTATAGGCTCTGTTGCCCTTACCGCTTCAAAATCATAATTAACTTTAAAAATATTTATTACTTTATCTTCCATTTTCATCCTATCTAATATTTAATCAAAACTATCTTATCTGACCATTGCCGATAATTACATATTTCTCACAAGTGAGTTCTGTAAGTCCCATAGGACCTCCTATCGGGTCAGGCAGACGAGCAAGGTTATTAAAAAGTAGTTATATCAAGATTATTAGCAATCAAAATTTCATCTGTATTTTTTAGTATAAATTCCGCACAAGACATTAAAACCTTGTTTTTAACATCTGACTGAAGCAGAGCAAGTTCATACGAAATTTTTTTAGCTTTCTTTAGTACTTCTACCATACCCAACCTCTTAATCAATATACCTGTTTTCAGTTACTATTAAATCAACTTTCTTATCATTATTATCAACCGGCAGTTTATTAAATATCTGATATTCATAAGCCAAGGCAGTTATATGAAACTTATCAGGAAATTTCGCCAAATATCTGTCAAAATATCCTCCGCCATAGCCAATTCTGTTCCTGTTTATATCAAAGCATAATCCGGGAATTATCATTTCTACCATTTTATCGGTCTCATTTATATTGATAATTCTGTCTGAAATCGGTTCTAATATACCCCAAGTTCCTCTCTTATACTCAGTATTATTATCTACTGCTACAAAATCCATCTTCGCCCCTGCTGCAATAGATGTCCTTATTTTAGGCAGAGCCAATATTTTATCGTCATTAATAGCTGTTTCTATTATTTTTATTAGTGGTATCTCACCGTCCATGGATGAATAAGCAAATATTATTTCTGCATTTTTATAATAATTACTATTTAAATAGCTTTCAATGATTATAGAAGCTTTTTTCAAATCATTTTCTAAGATAACAGAATCAGAGGTAATTCTCCTCTTTTTTACTATTTGCCTAAAATACTCCTTGTTCATAAGAATACCTCTATCAACTTCTCTTCTCAATTATCTTCTCGGCAACTTTTATACCATCGACAGCAGCACTTGTTATACCGCCGGCATAACCTGCACCCTCTCCAATAGGATAAATTCCTGCTATATTTGACTCAAAGGTGTTATTATCTCTTACAATCCTAAGAGGACAGGATGTTCTTGACTCTACACCGAGCATAACCACATCATCTCTATTAAAACCCTTTATCTTATTGCCGAAATCTTCCATTCCAAGAATGATTGACTGTACAATATAGTTAGGCAATATTTCTCTCAAATTAGCAAACTGAGTCTTTCCCTTTGATACTGTATCAATCAAACCAAAACCTGAACTTATTTTATTTTCCTTAAAATCACCTAAAAGCTGAACAGGAATTGCTCCGCCTGCTAAATTAAAGGCTTTTTTTTCCAGTTCCTTTTGAAATCTTACACCTGCCAAAGCATCCTCCGCACCGAAATCAGCTGTATTTACAGCTACAACTATGGCACTGTTGGCATTTTTTGAATCTCTATTATGATAGCTCATACCATTTACCAAAGTCCCACCCTTTTCTGAGGAAGAATTTACCACATAACCTCCGGGACACATACAGAAAGAGTAGACTCCTCTCCCTTCCACACCTGTAGATGTTACTTTATAATCTGCAGGAGGAAGTCTGTCATACAGCTTACCATATTGGTATCTGCTTATCATTTCCTGAGGATGTTCTACCCTCACTCCAATAGCAAAAGGCTTAGGTGTCATAATAATTCCCTTTGAGGAAAGAAGACTGAAGGTATCCCTTGATGAATGACCAAGAGCTAAAATTACCTCATTACAAGGAACTGTTTCTTCCTGATTTAACACTACACCGATTAGTTCCCCGTTTTTTGTATGAAAATCAGTAAACTTAGTTTCAAACCTATATTCTCCCCCAAGTGCCTCTATTTCTTTACGCATATTTATAAGCACAGTCTTAAGCACATCAGTTCCGATATGAGGCTTATTAATATATAAGATTTCAGGGTCTGCACCAAATTTTACAAAAGTTTCAAGCACAAAAGGAATTCTTCTAAAAGGGTCTTTTACCATTGTGTTTAACTTTCCGTCAGAAAAAGTACCTGCACCACCCTCACCAAACTGTACATTGCTTGTTTCTGAAAGTTCTCCTCTTTCCCAAAACTTTTCTACAGTAGCAGTCCTTTTTTCTACCTCCTGCCCCTGCTCTATAATTATTGGATTAAGACCTGCTAATGCAAGCACATAGGCACAAAAAAGTCCTGCCGGTCCGCTTCCTATAATGATAGGTCTGTTCCTTTTATCACTGTGTTCAATTTTTTTAATACTAAGTTTTTCATCTTTATATACTGTTATATCAGTATTAGTTTTTTTTGCAGATAATACTTTATTATAAGCCTTATCTGCCAATGTGACAACAACAGATAGACTATAATGTATTTCCTCTTTTTTTCTTGCATCAATTGATTGCTTTTTGATTTCGTATGCAAGCAAATCTTTATCATTTATCTTTAACTTCCTTATGCAGGCTTTTCTTAAATCATCCTCTTTATAGCCTATTGGAAGCTTTATTTGTGAAACCTGAAGTAAATTTCCTTCTTTCATCATTCTCCATTTCCAACTTCATAAGCACTTGAAAATGCCCAAGTAAGGTTATAACCGCCACAAAGTCCATCTACATCAAGAACTTCTCCAACAAAAAAAAGTCCTTTTACTAACTTTGATTCCAGGCTGTTTGTAACCTCTTCCATTGGGACGCCACCGGAAGTTGTCTGTGCCGATTCAAAACTGTTAACGGATATTATATCAAATTTGGCTGATTTAAGCCACTGTGAAATCATACCAATTTTATCATCAGTTATACCTTTCACATAGCCTCTATCAGTTAAAAACTTATCTGAGATATATTTTACAATTTTCTCGTAAGTAAAGCCTGTTAAAAATTTATCAACCGTTTTTTCTGCTAAGATATCTTTTCGGTTTTTTAAAATAGCTCTAAGCTCTTCTTCTGATTTTTCATAATAAAAATCTATGTCAAAGTATAGCTTATTCCCCTTATCCAATTCTCTTGCAATCCTGCCTGAAAGCTGCATTACAGGTATGCCGCCGACACCCTGTTCACTAAATTGCAACTCTCCTATTTCACTACCTAGCAGTACCTTGCTTTCTCCATGGTCAATATAGGCTGTTATCTTAGCCGTGCATCTGATTCCTGCAAAGTTATGCCTACTTATTTTAACCGAAGAAAGAGCCGGCAAAGGCTTGATTATACTGTGTCCTAGGTTTTTAATTATATTATAAAAAGAGCCGTCACTACCGGTAGAATTAGAGGCAAGTCCTCCGCAGGCGATTACCAGTTTCTTTGCGAAGTACGAATAAGAATTATTACTATCTCCTGTTACAACTTCAAATATTCCATCGTTTTTCTTAACATCTATAATATTTATATTCGTTTTTACCTTAACTTTAAGCCTTATTAACTCATCGGTTAAAATATTTACAAATTCTTTACCGCTTTCGCCTGCCGGATATACATAGCCCGCCTCTATCCTGTCAAAATTCCTGCCTTTTTTAACTATCCACTCAATGCCAAAAGAAGAGAAAAGGTCTGTAAGCCCTTTCCCTCCCATCTTATTTATAAGGTTATAAGCCTTATCTATATCACCACTGTTATAGCAAGATTTTGTCTGATAAAGATTGGTAAAATTACATTTCCCATTACCGGTTATAGCAAGCTTTTTACCCAAAATTTTACCATGTTCAATTATGGTTACACTGCTACCCTTTCGTGCTGCAATCAGTGCAGTAAATATGCCCGATGCCCCTCCGCCAACAACTATTAAGTCTCTGATTTCATTAACCATAGTTCCTCTATTTCTTTTTGAATGTTATCATTTCTTTTCTGTTGACAGGAAAGACTGCATAATAAGTTTTACCTGTATTTACACGGACTTCCTCAGTGTGAGCCTTATCATAATAAAATCCGGTTTTATCTGCTCCGCCCTTTTTCTCCCAATAAACTTTAATTCCTCTACCATTTGTAATATAGTAAGCATTTCCTGACTGATTAATTAAATCCATTGTCTGATAACCATTTCTATCCTTATTATATTCATTTACAAGCTGAATAAAAATATTTTTGAACTTAAGTGCCTTGCCTGTCCCCTTATCAATATGTTTTGTTCCGAAAGCATACCTGGTATACAACTTATCTTTTTTACTGAATGTAAACCAAGGTGTCATATATGCAGAGAAAGGTATTTTAGCATAATCTGCCTTAAATGAATCCTTTTTGTCATTATTTACCTCTTCATCCTGAGAAAAATTAAAATGTGATGAAATTCCTTTTTTAGGCTTGGTTCTTAACTTCTTATCCTTCATAGCCTGCATCAGCCCTTTAGTACTTGCAAAAGCATTGTGTGGAGCTCTTATATTGTTATCCCTGTAAAATGCCCTTGCTCCTTCCCAAGACAGTCCTGAAATAGTATCCACTCCTAATTTTTTTATTTCATCTATTGCATAATGTGTCTGACCGAAATGAACAAAAATGGCATCAAACTCATTTGCAAAATCTACATAATAATGTCTTGCACTCCTTACTGAGCCTATTTTATCACCCTTCATATAGTCAAAGACTCCCATAAGCCTTGTTATTCCGCCTTCAGCCAAGATTTCATATATAATCTCTGCCCTCCCTGTACCTGTTTGTGGATAGGCAAATTCTATATTATTGAACATAAAAGCAAATGGGCGCTTATCCTTATATTTTTCATCTAAAGGTTTTCCACTCAAAGGACTGGTGTAAGCAGGTTTCTCAGGTTCTGTCTGAATTTCAGATACAGAGGAAGAAGACTCCGGCATATTGGGTACAGTATTTGAAACAACTGATGTTACATTTTTGATAACAGATGAAGTATCTGTTTTTTTGCCACAGCCTGAAAGAGAAACAAATACTGCGGATAGCATAATTAAGCCTGTAATTAATATTTTATTTTTCATCTCATCCCTCATTTCTAGTTATACTTAACGCCTGTAATATTGCCTCCTGTTTTGCCTCCATTACTAAGCGTTCTTCCTCATCTATGTGGTCATACCCAAGCAAATGTAACATACTGTGAGCTACCAAAAAGGCAAATTCTCTCTTATTACTATGCCCGTACTCCTTAGCCTGTTCTAATACCTTATCAACCGAAATCATAATATCTCCTAAGAGAAGTTCATCTGTTTCAGGATTAAAATAACTTTCAGGGCTTTCCTCAACCAAAGTAAAGTCAGCAGGTGAAATATAATCTGCCATAGGAAACGAAAGTACATCTGTAGGTCTGTCAATACCTCTGAATTCTTTATTTGTTTTATGAATTTCCTCATTGTTGGTAATCAGTATATTTATCTCTACTTCGTAAGGACAATGCTCCGTTTCAAGAGTTTGCTTTACCACATCTTCAATAATCTTTTCATAATCAAATCCAAGCTCTTTCTCAGTTTCATTCTCCACTAAAATAGTCATAGTTCACTCTTGCCTCCTCAATAAGATAGTCCTTAATCAATTTATATTCATTCAAAGAAAGACCTGATGCATTCAGTCTTCCCGCCATAAGACAAGAATCCATAACACTATCCACTATTTGATTAAGGCTGTGTTTCATGCCCTTACCTTCAAGATAGGATACAGTTGCAGAAAATTTACATACTATCATAGTTATCGCAGTTTCACGAGATTTCGGATAACCTAACTTAAAATTATGTTCCTTTATAAAAGCAATAACTTCATTAGGGAAATTATTATCTTTTGCTAAAACTAAACCCTCTACTATATAATTATTACTTATAAGGCGGCCACATTCCGCATAAAAAGCACCTGTCTTTGCAAGACTTACATTTCCACCTAAAAGCTCAACTATTTCCTTTACAAATTTGGAATTTCTTTCTGCTATATTAAAAAGTTTTTCATTTTCAACCATTTTTTTATAAACAGCTATATCATTATTAAGCAAATAAGAATAGTCTTTTTGTTCAGATATTTTGTCTTCCGCTTTCCGTTCTCCGGCAGCATTTTTTATAACTTCTGAAATAATATTAACATCCGGTTCTATATTCTTAACCGCAGTTTTATTTAATATCCATCCTAAAAAAATACAGCCTGAAATTATTAATACATCAATTAAATGTGATGCAGTAATTATCTGATCCGTCCTAAGTCCATTCACTATTACAAAAAATGCCACTTCAAAAGACAGCAAAGTTATGATTGAGTAAATAACACTCAAAAAGTCGGAATAATACCTGGTCAGGATAATCATAATAACAGCTGTCAGAAAGCTGTTTGCCACAAATTCAGGAGTAACATTAGTAAAGACAGTCACTATCAGCACATAAGCAAAAGATGACATTAATGCACTGAGCATATCTGTAAATGTTACGGCAAGTATAATGCCTATTAAAAAAAACCATCTGAAAATCGGCATTTCAGCAAACAAACCTAAGCAAACAGTTATTGTAAAGCCTGAGACTGACAGCAGCTCCATCATAATACCGTTATTGCATCTTGTATTTTTGTGACTTGCAGCCTTTGCATACAGCCTGTAAATGACGCAAAAGACAGATACAAATAAAGCTAATCCGATTATTTTATATGAACTGTCAAATTTAACTGTACTAAGCAGAGCACATAAAGGTACTGAAATAAATACCAGATTATCTTTTATCAATTTATATATAGGTTTATCTTCGGTCATCTCCGATAACTCCTTTTATTTTCTTTGTGTAAATTCTTTTTTTCATAATCGTCATAGGCAGTCACTATTTTTTGTACCAAAGGATGACGAACCACATCCTTGTTGGTAAGGGTTGAAAAACCTATTCCTTCGATATTTTTCAGTATTTTAACTGCCTCCTCAAGCCCTGATTTAGTACCGCTTGCCAAGTCTTTTTGAGTTAAGTCTCCTGTAATAACCACCTTAGAACCAAACCCTATCCTTGTAAGAAACATCTTCATTTGTGCAGGAGTTGTATTCTGTGCCTCATCTAAAATAATAAAAGCATTATCAAGAGTTCTTCCCCTCATATAAGCAAGGGGTGCAACTTCTATCAACCCCTTTTCTACATTTGACTGAAAATTTTCAGCTCCCATAATTTGGTTAAGGGCGTCATATAATGGTCTCAGATAAGGATCTACCTTACTCTGTAAGTCACCGGGAAGAAAACCAAGCTTTTCCCCGGCTTCTATCGCAGGTCTGGTAAGTATAATTCTTTCTATTTTATTGTCCTTAAATGCCTGAATAGCCATCGCCATCGCAAGATAGGTCTTACCGGTTCCTGCCGGTCCCAGTCCAAAGACAATTATATCTTTTTTTATCTGATCTACATACTTCTTCTGCCCTATAGTCTTTGGCTTTACAGGCTTACCACTTACCGTATGAGCTATTATTTCCTTGTCTATACTCTCAAGACTTTCACTGGAATCAATAGGGTCTTTTATTATTGAAACGGCATAATTCACCTGTTGTTCCGTTATATCCGTTCCTCGTAAAGAAAGTGCGAGAAGCTGCTCCATTACTTTCAGAGCCTTTAGAACATCTTCTTTACTTCCTTTTATATATGTAATTCCATCTCTTGATACTATACTAACACCAAAAGATTTCTCTATAATCTTAATATTAGCGTCAAACGCTCCTGATACATTTGACTCATGACTTACCGGTATATTTATTGTAATTTCAGAAAGTGCCAATTTTATATACTCCTTTTATCATAAAAAGTGTGAGTGCACATCCATTTCATAAGCGAACAATCTTTAACAAAATATATAAAAAGACGCAGAGCCATATCGACACTGCGTCCTTTCAACTTTAACTATTTGAATTTGCGTTTTCTAGCAGCCTCAGACTTTTTCTTACGTCTGACAGATGGCTTCTCGTAATGCTCTCTTTTACGAATCTCCTGCTGAATACCGGCCTTCGCACAGTTTCTTTTGAAACGGCGAAGAGCACTATCAAGAGTTTCGTTTTCTTTCACGATTACATTTGACATTCTCTCACCAACCCTCCCCTCCAGCTGTAGATTTAGTGCTGACAACTGATTGGGTAATAATAATCATAGCACTCTTATATTGTACAAGATGGCAGGCATTTTGTCAAGCCTAATTTTCGCCATTTCTAAGCAAATGTTATTTGAAAAAGTAAATTCCACATTAGTATGGATTTTACTTATTCCATATATCATACTTTTACCTATGCTCTTACTGATTATTACAAAATGATACAGTGATAAAACCCAATTATAGATAACACAGGCTTACAAGGAATTCATTACAAATATTTCTCCATTAACATTTACTACGGGCAATTTTACTCCATAAATATTTTCTATTAACTCACTGTCTATAATCTTCTTTGGATTTCCTGTAGCCATTATTTTCCCTTGTTTCATTGCTATAATATTATCTGAATAAGCAATAGCCTGATTCATATCATGCAACACCATAACTATAGTAATACAATATTCTCTGTTTAGTTTTCTTACTAACTCCAATATATCTATTTGATATCTGATATCTAAATAGGTAGTAGGTTCATCTAAAAATAAAATCTTAGTGTCTTGAGCAATGGACATAGCTATCCACACTCTTTGCCTCTGTCCTCCGGATAAACGTCCAATCTCCCTATGTCTAAGATCCTTTATATCCGTCACTTCCATCGCTCTGTCAACTATTTCTTCATCTTCTTTTGTTTTAAATACCATCCCTCTCCTATAAGGTGTACGACCGAAAGCAACCAATTGTTCAACTGTAATATCCAAACTTGTTTTATTATACTGATGTACAATTGCCACATTTTGAGCAAATTTTTTAAGAGAATAATCTTTTATGTTCATATTTCTTAAACATATTTCTCCTTCTGAAACATTAAGACTTTTAGTCATAAGAGAAAACAAAGTTGACTTACCACAACCATTACCTCCCAAAAATGTAGTAATCTTATTTTCCTCTATTTCTAAATCAATTCCCTTTAATACTTCATTTTTTCCATAAGAAAAACGCACACCTTCTACAGTCATAACAGCTTTATTTTCCATAATTTCGACTCCCCCTTAATAAAGCAATAAAGAAAGGACCACCTATTATACTCATAATAATTGCAGCTGGAACTTCATAAGGACTTGCAATCGTACGCCCCAAGGTATCTGCGAGTAAAAAAGTAAACGAACCTAAAATAACAGAAAAAGGAATAAGTTTTCTATAATCTGCTCCCACCAATAAGCGTCCTATGTGTGGTACAATCAACCCCAAAAATCCTATAATTCCAACAACAGCTGTGGAGATACTGGCAAGCAGTACAGCTATAGAAGATATTACAATCCGTGTTCTATTCACATTTACTCCAAGCGCTTTTGCTGTAGTATCTTCCAAACTTAACAGATTACAATTAACAGCCATAAATAAAGATAAGATAATTCCAATTATAATATATGGAAAAAGGATAGATACATCACTCCAAGTCTTCATAGTAATATTACCGTTTACAATAGATGCAACTCCTTGCATATTACCTCCCGCCATAGAATTTAATGCACTCGATAAACCGGCAAACATAGCATTCACAGCTACACCCACTAAAATAATTCTTAGAGGAGATAGACCATCCTTCCATGATAATGTATAAACTAAAAAAAATGCTAAAATCCCTCCGATAAATGCAAAAATAGGTGTCAGAAAGAATAACAACGGAAAAAATGCAGTAATAATTACTGATACAAATCCTGCTCCACTTGATATTCCTATAATTCCCGGATCCGCCAAAGGATTTTTAAGTACTGCCTGAAATAAACATCCTGATGTAGCTATCCCCGCTCCTGCCAAAAGCGAAATAATGATGCGTGGAAATCTGAGATCATAAATCGTTGCCACATTAGGATTATACGCAATAAATAAACCATCATACAATTCCATTAAAGATACTTTTAAACTACCTGTATTTACAGCAAATAGAATTAATATTATGTTAAAAAAAATGCAAATAAGAAAAGAAAGTAAAGCCGTAATTTTTTTTATCTTTCTATCCCTTTCATCAGCATTTAGACTACTTATTTTCGGATTATCCATATCCTCTACCTTTCAAATCAACAATATATTACTTATTATCTTTTTCATAAAAAATTTCATCTAACTCTTCTAATGCAGACGGATAATTAAATTTAGCACTCATTCCAAAATTTTGATAAGTTAAATCGTACACCCTTCCACTTTCCACAGCTTTAAAATGTTTCCAAATATCATTTTCTTTAAAATCCTTATCAAACATACTCTTAACTTTATCAGGAATTGCATGAGAAGCTCTTAAGATAATATCCGGCTCCTTTAATTTCATATCCTCTGTATTTACATTCAAAAATTCTTCATCAGTACCCGCATACACATTAATTCCACCTGCCATTTCAACTAAACTGCCAACATAGGAATTTTCTGTTGCAATAATATAACTCCCCGGCAATCCCATAAGTATTAAAACCTTAGGTCGTTTCTGCTCTCTATGGTTTTCATTATAAGTTTTCAAATAAGCTTCAAATTCATCAATCAATACTTTTGTTTCTTCTCTTCTATTAAAAATCTCACCCAATTCATAAATAGATTTATACATCCCCTTTATACTGCTAAGATTCAAAAAAGCATAATTAATCCCTATTCCCTCGTACTTAGGCTTCAAGTCTGATATTAAACTCTGAGGACTTAAAATCCAATCCGGGTTGAGTGAAGAAACAATTTCCATATCAGGGCTCATAGGTGTTCCTACTTTTTCCACATCCTTATATCTTTCAGGAATAGTCGAAATAACACTTCCCACCCCTCCAACTAAATCAAGCTGCAGCTTATCACATATATCCATAATAGTAGGAGATGTAGCAATGATACGCAAATTTTTCTTATTAGCTTTTTTTTTCGCTAAAGCTACAGCCGGTCTTACAATCTTATTTTCTTGTAAATCAATATCACTTAATGTCCCCCCACTATGTTCAGGATGTTGATCAACACACGAAACCTGTAGCGATATAATTAATAAAAAGAATATCGCCGAAATTATTTTTTTTAATTTTTTCATACAACTATTCTCTCTTTTTCTTCTTGAAATATCCTACTCCAAAGGTAACAGTAAAACATAAAACAAATCCCTGTACTAGCACAAAAATATATTCAAGTATTTCCTCATTTAAATGTATCTTTACTCTAACAGGCTTTTGTGATTCTTCCTGAGCTTCTTTTTCTGTAGATAAGACAAGTCCTTTCACTCCATCACTGCCCGCTTCACTATAAGTATTGTTAAATTCCAATCTCGGATCGACAGCAGTTAAATTCGGATTAATCATCATAGGATTTTGAATAGAGCTTAAATGATTCTCGGGATTCACCGGATAATATCCGTTTCCTTGCCAACCCCAATTAGGTAAAAATTCATAAGAATTTTGCGGCTGTATCATTCCGTAACCATTTTGTACAGGTGGCATTGCATAACCATTTTGTACAGGTGGCATTGCATAACCTCCTTGTGCCGGCGGCATTGCATAACCTCCTTGTGCCGGCGGCATTGCATAACCATTTTGTACCGGCGGCATTGCATAACCTCCTTGTACCGGCGGCATTGCATAACCATTTTGTACCGGCGGCATTGCATAACCTCCTTGTGCCGGCGGCATTGCATAACCTCCTTGTACCGGTGGCATTGCATAACCTCCTTGTGCCTGATTCATCCCGTTAACTTCAGAATCAGGTG
>NZ_JBQNBU010000002.1:0-74223 GCF_052169795.1 Catonella sp. | reverse complement strand
TCCAAAGTGTAATTAAAGCATCTTTGGCAGCATCTATAACTTCGGGAGAAAATCTGGAAGTTGTAATTATCATTCCCTGTGTACATCCTCGCTGTTTCATTTCAAGGCGAAAATTGTCAAAATCTTCTATATGAATAATTTTATCTGTACATATTACAAGGACTGCACCCCTTTCAGAGAAAGCCACTCCATTCCTTGTGCCTTCCCGTACACAGACATAGTGGCTACCAGGAAATTCCGATGAATAAGGCTCAAGTGCAAAGCCTCTTCCTGTGTAGAGAGCCTTAATGCGTGCTGTAAGCTCTTCTTCAGAAATTGCTTCTATTTTATCCATTTTATGTTGTGCGGCTGCTTCAGTACCATATTTTTTACCAAGTATCTTCGTGAGGATGGGAGCAAGGATTAACAGTGCTACACAGATACCTATATTTAAGGGAGTAAGCCCGCCAAATCTGATGCCGATTAAAGCTAACAATATAGCAGCAAAAAGGAAAAATACAATTTCGAATTTAAATGTAGGTTTATTATCGTTCATTTTATGTACCTCTTGTAAATAGTATAATGATAAAAGTGAGAAAAAAATTCATCTTCTGACACCTCTATCATATAATATAATACAACAAAATGAGATAAATTTACAGATGGCAATTAAATTTATTAGAATAAGTGAAAAATACTACAGGTAAATATTATAATTGCTAATATAGATATTTGTATTTATAAGTGATATATTATAGTAGTATGGTTTTATTAAAACTTACTTATGAAAGGATGAAGATTATGAAGGATTATACACCGGTTAAAGAAGGAAAGATAAGGGAAGTTTATGATATAGGCGACAGCCTTATTATGGTGGCAACGGATAGAATATCTGCGTTTGACCATATATTAAAGAATAAAATATCAGACAAGGGGGCTATCCTCACACTGATGTCAAAGTTTTGGTTTGACTTTACAAAGGACATTCTTCCTAACCATATGATAAGTGTGGATGTAAATGATATGCCGGAGTATTTTAGAAAACCTGAATTTATAGGTAATAGCATGAAAGTAAAAAAACTTCGTATGCTTCCGCTTGAGTGTATAGTTCGTGGATATATAACAGGAAGCGGTTGGGAAAGCTATAAAGAAAATGGTACAGTCTGTGGAATAAAACTTAAAGAAGGACTTAGTGAATCTGAAAAATTGCCTGAGCCTATATATACACCTAGTACTAAGGCAGAGATAGGGCTTCATGATGAGAACATTTCTTATGAACAGAGTATTGAAGTGCTTGAAAAGGAATTTCCGGGGAAGGGTGTAGAATATGCCTTAAAACTTAAAGAGGCAACTATTGCTCTTTATAAAAAATGTGCAGATTATGCTCTCTCTAAAGGAATTATAATAGCAGATACAAAGTTTGAGTTTGGACTTGATGAAAATGATAATATAGTCATAGGAGATGAAATGCTTACTCCGGATAGTTCAAGGTTCTGGCCGCTTGAAGGTTTTAAAGTGGGAGGAGGACAGCCTTCTTATGATAAGCAGTTTGTAAGAGACTGGCTCAAGGAAAATCCTGATAGTGATTATTTATTGCCGGATGAAGTGATTGAGAAAACTATCGAAAAATATAAAGAGGCTTTTAAACTGCTTACCGGAAAAGATTTTTCTAAAAACTAATCAATAAATATAGGGCATTATAGCAATTTCTCTGTGAGATTTGTTATAGTGCCTTTAAAATTATTATAATGGAAAAGATTTAAGAGTAGAGTAAATATGTTATAACAGTCATATATTGATAGAGAAAAGAAAAAAGCCACCATACTGATGACGATATGGTAGCAATTTTATTTAATATAATAAATTACGCAAGTTTATTTACAGACTTTGTAAGACGGGAAATCTTTCTAGAAGCTGTTTTTCTATGATATACGCCTTTATTAGCAGCCTTATCAATAGCAGCAACTGCAGGAATAAGAGCAACCTTAGCTGCCTCGTTATCGCTTACAGCAACAGCAGAAACAACCTTCTTTACAAGAGTCTTAACCTTAGAAGTAATCATTTTATTTCTAAGAGTTTTCTTTGCAGCAACTTTAATTCTTTTCTTAGCAGATTTAATATTAGCCAATTTAACACCTCCATTATCATTATAAGATTAAAAAGTGTTTCATTAATCCGGACACGGACGCTTAACGCAAACACACTAAATAACTTTAATACAAAAAAGGAAGATTGTCAACAGATTTTAAGGAATTTTACTTGATAAATTTATAAAAATACTGTAATCTGTATTAGTCAGATAAATGGAATATAACAATACTATATTTATGGAGAAAAGAATGTCGGAGATAAATACAAAGAATATCAGAAATTTTTGCATAATAGCACATATTGACCATGGTAAGTCCACCCTTGCAGACAGAATAATAGAGGCAACAGGAACTCTTACCAAGAGGGAGATGCAGGATCAGATACTTGATAATATGGATCTTGAGAGGGAGAGGGGAATTACCATCCGTTCTCAGGCGGTAAGAGTAGTATATAAGGCTAAAGATGGTGAGGAGTATATTTTTAATCTCATAGATACTCCGGGTCATGTGGACTTTAACTATGAGGTATCAAGAAGTCTTGCAGCTTGCGAAGGAGCCATCCTTGTAGTAGATGCATCTCAGGGAGTTGAGGCTCAGACACTTGCAAATGTATATCTTGCCTTGGAGCATGACCTTACAGTTGTGCCTGTTATAAACAAGGTTGATCTTCCAAGTGCAGATCCTGACAGGGTAAAAGAGGAGATTGAGGACATTATAGGCATAGAAGCTCACGATGCCCCTCTTATTTCTGCCAAAAATGGCTTAAATATAGAAGATGTTTTAGAGGCAATAGTAGAAAAAGTACCGGCTCCTAAGGGTTTGCCTGAGAATAAGCTGAAAGCACTTATTTTCAATTCTCTTTATGATTCTTATAAGGGAGTTATAGTTTTTGCAAGGATAATGGAAGGTACTGTTAAAAAGGGTACTAAGATAAAGATGTTCCAGTCAAGTGAGATTGAAGAAGTGGTTGAAGTAGGTACTTTTGGTGCAGGTCAATTCATACCTTGTGAAGAACTTACAGCCGGTATGGTTGGTTATATTACAGCGAGCATTAAAGACCTTAGACAGACAAAGGTTGGAGATACAATTACAGATAAAGACAATCCTTGTGAGGATGCTTTACCGGGATATAAGAAAGTACTTCCTATGGTGTATTGTGGTCTTTATCCTGCTGATGGAGCACATTATTCAGACCTTAGGGATGCACTTGAAAAATTACAGCTAAATGATGCAGCTCTTCAGTTTGAGCCTGAAACCTCTGTTGCTCTCGGTTTTGGCTTTAGATGCGGTTTTCTTGGACTTCTTCACCTTGATGTGGTTCAGGAAAGGCTTGAGAGAGATTACGATATTGACCTTGTGGCAACTGCACCTAGTGTGGTATACAAGATTCATAAGACAGATGGCACAGTGCTTGATATAACCAATCCTTCCAATTTGCCTGATCCGTCAGAGATTGACTATATGGAAGAGCCTATAGTTAAGGCTGAGATTATGGTGACTACCGAGTACCTTGGTTCTATTATGAAACTTTGTCAAGAAAGACGAGGTGTAAATAACGGAATGGACTATATCGAGGAAACAAGAGTAGTAATCAAGTATGACCTTCCGTTAAATGAAATAATTTACGATTTCTTTGATGCGCTTAAATCCCGTTCAAGGGGTTATGCTTCATTTGACTATGAGTTTAAGGGCTATCAGAAAGCCGAACTGGTAAAAATGGATATTCTTATAAACAGAGAATCGGTGGATGCCCTTTCGTTTATTATAGTTAAAGAAGGTGCTTATGAAAGAGCTAAGAAAATGTGTGAGAAACTTAAAAATGAAATTCCTCGCCAGCTCTTTGAAGTTCCTATTCAGGCAGCTATCGGCAGTAAAGTAATTGCGAGGGAAACTGTAAGAGCTATGCGTAAAGATGTGCTTGCAAAGTGCTACGGCGGAGATATTTCCAGAAAGAGAAAGCTCCTTGAGAAGCAGAAGGAAGGTAAGAAGAGGATGAGAGAGGTAGGTAATGTGGAGATACCTCAGAGTGCATTTATGAGTGTGCTTAAGCTTGATTCAGGGGATTGATAGCCTCTTTCCAAAGACTAAGTTTTTCTTCAAAATTCAGCCTTGCATTTGCAGGGCTTGTAGAAGGCAGAGTGATAGTATGTATAGGTATTTGATTAAAATATCTTTTATACATCGCTTCTGCCTTTTTAAAATTTTGTTTATTATGTATAGTTAATTATAAAAAGTTTGTCTAATTTGCTGATCACAATTTCAAAAAAATATATTATAATATTCCTTGAAGCTTTTGCTCTATACCAGTCTAAGAATTATTTGTTATTTCAAAATTATTATTTTCAAACTGTTAAATCCAAAAAATTGGTTTTATTTAGTTGGTGTTTTTAATAGGAAAGGAGAAAAATTGGGAGAGAAGGATATTTTAGAAAAGAAACTATTAATGTTTAATGATGTCTTTGCGACCTTTGTTAATGGAATTATGTTTGATGGTGAGCAGGTGGTTAAAGAAGATGAATTGCTTGATGTACCAAGTTGGAGCCAATATAAAGGGGATGACAGCAGACACAGGTTTCAGGACAGGGATGTAGTAAAACTTTGGAAAAAGCAGGGAATAGTTATTTCCTTGATTGGAATTGAAAATCAGGATATACCTGATGAAGACATGGTATTTAGGATACTTTCGTATGATGGAGCATCTTATAGAACTCAATTAGCCGAAAAAGCCGGCAGAAAAAGAAGAAATTTTGAGAGTGCTAAAAATATAGAAATTATGGAAGAAAAATCAGATATTTTTCCTGTAATAACCTTTGTTATATATTATGGTGAAGAAGAATGGAAGCATAAAATTACATTGTGTGAAAGGCTTAAATTGGAAGGAACAATAACAAAGTATGTAAGTGATTATAAGGTTAACCTGATAGACTTGAAAAAGATGACTGAAGATGATATAAATAAGTTTAAGAAGGACTTTAGACTCTTGGCAGACTATTTGGTGAATGGAAGTAATCATACTTCGGAAAGTACAGAATTAAATCATCCTGAAGAAATATGTGAACTTATTTTGAAGCTTACAGGTGAAATTGTAACTATACCAGAGGAAAGTGAAGAAGGAGGGAAATCCATGGAGAAATTTTTTGAACCTATGTTTGAAAGAGCAGAAGCAAGAGGTGTAGAAAAAGGAGAGAATTGTCTGGCAAAGTTAATCAGCCTTTTATTGTCAGAAGGCAAGAATGATGCTGTTAAAGATGCTTTAGAAAATGAAGGAAAAAGACATGAACTTTACAAGGAATATGGAATTTGCTAATAGAGTCTTTAGAAAGATAAAGCCTCTTTCCAAAGACTAAGTTTTTCTTCAAAATTCAGCCTTGCATTTGCAGGGCTTGTAGAAGGCAGAGTGATAGTATGTACAGGTATTTGATTAAAATATCTTTTATACATCGCTTCTGCCTTTTTTCCATTTAAAAGAATGGTTGAAATGCCTTGATATTCATTTAACAATCCCTCGATATCGTTTGGAATTTCATTCTTAATATCGGAATCAAGGGAGCCTTCACGAATACCGCTATGTACCATATCCCAAAGAGCTATATGGTTTTTTAGGAGAAGTTCACATTTTAAAGAGTAGTCTTCGTTGTAAGCTTCATTAAAAACAGTAAACATAATCTTCCAGAAGGCATTGCGTGGATGAGCATAATATTGAACTTGTTTAAGGGATTCTTCACCCGGAAGAGAGCCGAGAATCAGGATTTTTGAAGAGTGGTTTATAAGTGGTGGAAAGCTGTATTTTGTCATAAATGCCTCCTAGGTGTCAAATACTTTTATAACACATCATATCAGATAAAAAGAAGAGAGGCAAGAAAATGCAATGGGAATTAAAAGTGTCTTGTGAATAAGACAAAAATAGCTATATATTGTCTTGTGGATAAGACAATATTAGATTATCTTTCGGGAGAATCATATAAAATATTGCTTAATGGATACGGGTTTGCTTGGCCTCTTGATTATGGATAGTAAGACTGTCGCTCTGGAAAACCTAGTTGCAATTGAGCTGATTAGAAGATATAGTGTAGATAATGCATTTTATTTTGAGAATAATGCAGAAATTGATTTTTATGTTCCTGACAGAGGACTGGCTATATAGGTGAGTTATAGTTTTCAATAGTGAAGAGACAGAGCTTGAATACGAGGGGATAAAAGTTAAGGTAATATCTATGTGGAAGTGGATATTAAAAGAGAATATTTGTGATTAAATAATAGAGGCTGTAGAAACGGTCGCAAATTTTGCGTTCGTTTTTAAAAACTTTTTGCGGTCATAAATTGAATAAAATAAACAAATATAGCCCAGTTATTTAAAAAATAATTAGGCATATTCCCGAAATATAAAAAATATCAATAAGAGAGTTGCGGATTCTCTCTTGTTGTGCTATAATTACACTGTAAACAACAAAACTGCACATTGACAACTAAATACCGAGTCAGTAAAACAGCTGGACACCTAAATATGTGGAGGACTCAGAAAAAGGACAAATATGCTAAACTTTATTTTAAATTAACTTACATAGAGTATAGCATATATCTGTATTTTGTCAAGTGCCTTGAAAGGAGCAGTATATGAAATATTTCGCTATCACACTAGAGACTAGTTCGGAAAAAATCAAAAAAATTGCCAAAGAAAACGATGTAGACTATTATGGCGGAAGGGATAATATTTTATTTGAATTGAATCGTATGCTATATAAAAATATGGAGAATGATATTTTTTTCTTTGTATATAGTGAAGAAAAAAATGCAGAGAAAATTTTGGCTGCATTTTCGTATGATAATAACAAATTCTCTTATGATGAAGCTTATAGCCATATATTGAACAGCTTAAAGGAGTATGGCATAAGCGAGATAGCAGAAGCACCATCCGAAATTACAATGACAGATTACTTTGAATTTTATAACGAAGGAGATAGAAGAGGCTGTTTATACAGGTCAATCGTTAGGATGCAGGATGAAATCTACGAACTGTTAAAGAGCTACAATGAGGGTTCACTTAAACAAAATGAAAAATTTTATTATGGATATGAGGAAAGATTGGTTCGTATAAATAATGAACAAGAAGACTTTATCTATGATAAAAAACTTAAAGAAGAGCTGGAGAATATAGAATTCCATAGCAATGCTTCTGATTATCAGGGGAATATAGCCCATTATTTTGTTGCAGCCAGAAGCAATGAAGCAGCTTTTAGCATTACTGAAAAGCTCTTGGAAAGCCTGTTAAAGGCAAAAAGGATAACGAGCAGGAGAGTTTCTGTTATAACTGAAATAAGTCCTAGTGCATGGAGGCGCGACAACCATCTTGATACAATAATAGAGACTAACAAAGGCGGCAGCATAGTTTTTGACCTTTCTGAGAGGTTTGGCAACACCCCTACAGAGTATGCGCAAGTATGCAAATATATAGAAGGGCTTGTAAAAAAGTATAGGAAAGATATTCTTTTTGTATTCACCTACAATATAGATAATCCCGGTTTTTCATATTATCTTCTCCCTAAATTAGCCCAATATATAATGTCTGTAAACCTGAGAGAAGGAACTGCCGACAGGAAAGGTGGAATCAAATACCTGGAAAGCCTTATTAAAGACTCTGAGTACAAAAAATATGCTTATCAGGCAGGAGAATATTTGGAGAATTATCCTGGCGACAAATTTACGCAGACGGATATAATAAGGGCTTATGACCGCTTTGAAGCATGGTGCCTTAATAAAAACATAATTAAAGCCTATACCTTTGGCAAAGAGGAGTTTATGCTTGACAGAAATGAGAATGCAGAATCTGCTTATGAAAAACTTCAGAGCCTTATAGGGCTTAAAACAGTAAAAGAGCAGATAGATAGCATAATAGCAGCTTACCGTGTGGAAGCAGAACGAAAAAAGTGCAGAGGCATTAACTTTAAGCCATCTTCAATGCACATGATTTTTGGAGGCGACCCGGGTACAGGCAAGTCTGTGGTAGCTAGGTGCATAGCAGGCATTGCTAAAGAAAAAGGTGTAATAAAGAGCGGAATTTTTGTGGAGACCAGTGGGGTAAGAATAAGCGGACCGGGATGTGAATTTGCTATAAGAGAGGCTTTTGAAGCGGCTAAAGGCGGTGTACTTTTCATTGATGAAGCATATGCTCTTACAGGTGAGACGGCTACTACAACCTTGCTTCAGGAAATGGAAAATAGGAGAGATGAGGTAATAGTGATACTAGCCGGTTATAGCGGCAGAATGAAAGGGTTTTTAGAACAGAATGAAGGTCTAAAGAGCCGTATCCCATATTGGGTGGATTTTCCAAACTATTCGACAGAGGAGCTTACAGAGATATTTAAGTTGATGTTGAAGGAAAGGGACTTTACAGCGACAGAGGAGGCTGTCAAAGAAGCATCTTATATTTTTGATAAAGTAAGATATACAGAAAACTTCGGCAATGGACGCTTTGTTCGCAATCTTTTTGAAAGCAGCATAAAGAACCAGTCAGTGAGGCTGCTAAAAGAAAAGGGAAATGTAGAAAACATAGGGAAAAATGCCCTTTTTCGCCTTGAAAAAGAGGATATATTTATGCCCGGTGAGAACCTTAAAGAAGCTAGAGTACCCGGTACTGCAATGAAGGAACTTGAAGCTATGGTAGGGCTTGACTCAGCTAAAGCTGTGATAAAGAAGGCAGTTGCGGGGCTTAAGCTTAGAAAACTTTACAGGGAAAGAGGAATAAAACAGCCAAGACCTGCTCTTCATCTTACATTTACAGGCAGCCCCGGTACGGCGAAAACAACAGTTGCAAGGCTTTTAGCTGAGATATTAAAAGATGAGAAAGTCTTGCCTTCGGGGAAGTTTATAGAATGTGGCAGGGCAGATCTGGTAGGTACTGTGGTAGGCTCTACGGCAAAAATAGTCAAAGACAAGTTCAGGCAGGCTGAGGGTGGAGTCCTTTTCATAGATGAGGCATATAGTCTTGTAGAGAATGCAAAGAATGGCTTTGGCGATGAGGCTATAAACACCATAGTACAAGAGATGGAGAATAAGCGTGAAAAACTGGTTGTGATTTTTGCAGGCTACGATAAGCCGATGGAGAAATTCCTTGAGAGGAATCCCGGTATGAGTTCCAGAATAGCTTTTCGTGTGAAATTTGATGACTACACTGAGGATGAACTTCTTGATATAGCAAAGCTCATGGCCTCAAAAAATGGTATAACTATTACAGAAAAAGCTATGGAAAAGCTTAGAAATATCTGCAAAAAAGCAAGGACTAAAGAGGGCTACGGCAATGGCAGGTTCATAAGAAAAATCCTTGAAGAATCGCAGATGAATATAGCTGAGAGGCTGTATGGACTGACTCCTGATGAGATTACTGAGGAAATGCTTACAGTGATTGAAGCGGAGGACATAACGGAGCCGGAGGAAGAAGAAACTGAGACAAGAAAGCTTATAGGGTTCTGTGCTTAAGTAAAACCTAATGTTAAAAATATAACAAATTAAAAATGAGCAGAGTAAAGAGAAAATGGGTAAAAATACTTGTTTTCTCTTTTGCTTTGCTACAAACAGATTGAAGGGAGACCAATATGAAAATAATCGAATGGAATATCAATCAAAGAGCCAGCAAAGAAACTGAAATAAAAGATTGGGTGATTGAGGAGATTAAAAAGACAGAAGCAGATATAATTGTACTTACTGAATTTAAAAAGACTGAAAAGTGGAAAGAGAAACTGAGCAAGTTATCAGGGTATTATAAATTTAATAATAGCATTGAAGAGGAGCATGGAAATGAAATTCTTATTGCAATAAAAAAAGATTATAGCCTTATTGAAAAGAAGGAAATATTTAATGATGGGATGGGAGACTTTTTACAGATAAAAGTGGTATGTTGCGGTAAAGAGTATACGATTATTGGATATAGAAGCAGAATTCTAGTGGATGGCTACAAAGAAGATAAGACAGCAAATGCAGAGTTTAAGAAAAAGCAGTTTGAAAACTTGAATAAATATTTACAGGAATTACCTGATGATGAAAATGTTATAGTAGTAGGGGATTTTAATTTTACGGGAAATTATGTAAAAGAAAATGAGACAGATTATCCGATTGCAGAAGGATATAGCATTAAGTCGCCTCAGTTTAATGAAAATGCTTCGTGCAAATGGAGCTTTGTTCATCATAATAAAAGCAGAGTTGCAATAGATTTTGCAATTTGCAAAAATGTATATGTAAAAGATACCCACTATTCTTGGGATTATCTGGACAGGATTGATAAAAAGCCTGAAGACTGGAAGAGTGAATGCAAAGGAACTCCAGACCATGCAATGTTAGTTTTAGAAGTTAAGTAAATAAGTGAAGATGGTGATAAATATTTAAAGGAGGCTTATATGCGTTTACTAATTGATACAGAAGATAATTTGCATATGGGATATGGTTTGCCCTGGGTATATGATGGGGACTGCTTTAACTTCAAGGCACCTGAAAAAAGAGTTTCAAGCAAAACAGAGATAGAAAATCCGGAGGAAGTGCAGACGCTAGTAATTAACTGTGAATTAGAAAGTTATGATTTTATAAGCAAGATGAAAAATCTGACACAGCTCTACATTTATAAAGGCAAAAATGTAAAAGATTTAGACTTCCTTAAAGACCTTGTAAGGCTAGACCACTTCTATCTTGCAGGTTCAAAAGTACCGTCACTTAAAAGCCTTGTGGAACTGATACAGTTAAAGGAGAAACTTTATTTGAAGGAAGTAGAAGAGGGCGGAGATGAGATGGATATAAGGCTGTATTATACTTTATCCTGTGTGCGTATCATATCAGATGCTTACGAGGGAGATGGAAGTGAGCTTTTAAATAGAAATATTTGCCATTATGATTTATCAGTAAATGATAACAGAATTGAACCAAAACCAAGAAGGAGATTTGTTCCGGGGAGAAAAAGAAGAAATTTTGAGTAAATTTAACTGATGAACAGAGTGGAGAGAAAACGGGGAATTTGTACTCGTTTTTTCTTTCACTTTGTGGTATGATGGAGGGGATGTGAAAAATATGGAGGTGGAGAAAGATGGGAAAAAAGAGAATATATAAAAATGATGAAGATAAACAATGGAAGAAATTTGAAGATAAAGATATTTATTATAAACTTACAAAAAGCTTATTGGAATTATATAAGTTTTGTGGAAAATTGGATGATGATCCAGATGCAGAATTAAAAGATAATAAAGAAAAATATGATGCAATTGCTGATTTGGAAAATGACAAAAATGAAGGTAAGTTGGATAAAGGATTTTATGCAGTACAAAGTTATATAAGACAATATAATATATATAAAAATAAAAAATTTAAAATGGATAGAAATGGTCACGAAGGATGTTACGAAAAGTATGATGGGGAATTTTGGCTTTTAAAGGACGAATTAAAGATAGTTGGAGAAGTTCTAAATTCTTCTACGACTATGCTGAAAAGATATAAAGAAGATATTGGTGATAAAAATAATTTTTCTGAACTGTCTAAAATGTTTTTTCATTTAGTAACAACAGTGGGTAATATTATGCCATGGCCTATGTATTATGGCTATCGTCCTGTAAATAAAGAATTAGATATAGCACAAACAAAATACCAATATTATATTGGGTTGTATGGTAGAGTGAACAATACAGGAATTGATAAAAAAAGTTGGATTAAAGCATTTGTTGAAGGACACTATTTACAAGATTTTGTAACTGATGATATGGAAAAAGCTCTTGAGTTTTTGAATTTGGATAAAGTATATAAATTAAAGGATGATAATGCTTTACAAAACTGGGTTGAAAATATTGCAGGGAAAAAGGGGAGTGTAGGAGACGATGTAGAAAAAGTGTGGAACCTTTATTTTTACCGAGCATCAAAAGCAATAATGAAAAGAAGTTATAGGATATTAAAGCAAATAGATGGAGATTTTTTGACTGAACAGAAAAAAGAGTTTAATGAGAAATTTCAAGAATTTTGTGAAGAATATAAAGTAAAGCAAGAGCTAGAAAAATTAAAGGAATATTTGGATAAACATGAAGACGAAAAAATAAAATGTAATGAGACTGACGAAATAAAAGCATTGATAGAACAACTATAAGGAGTAAGCCATGAAAGAAAAATGGAAATCCTACCTATGCACAAATCCCTGCCCAAAATTCTCTATCCATTCTTAAGAGATTACCGAAAAGTATATGAAATTAACAGAATGGAATCCGGCAAAAATTATTTGAAAAGGCAGTTTGTGAAAAAGACAGATAAAATATCCTAAATATGGACATGAGAGGATAAATTTCTTTGAAAACGAACTGATTAGTTTTTTAGCAATGTAAATATAATATTAAAAGGAGAAAACCTGAAATGAAATTAAAAAAATATGTGAAAACAGCCCTGTTATCATCAATTCTTGCCTTAGGGCTTAGTGTATCAGCTTTAGAAGCTGGAGCTTTAGATGGTAGTATAATCAAGGCGTATGCAAAGAAGAAAGTCACTAAAAAAGTCAAAAATAAAATAAAAAAAGATAAAAAAGTGTTAAAGAAATTTGAGCCTATAGTTGAAGGAAAGAACAAGTATGAAACTTCAGTCTACACAGATGGTAAAAATAATAAAATATATATTTCAGTAGAAGATTTTTTTAATAATTTAAAAGGAACAACAAAAGAGGCTGGTATAAGCATAAATACAAAGAAAAAATCAGTAAAGGTAAATATAGGTAAAAAAAACAAGAATAAATATAACAATATTGATTTACCTAAGAGCATTTATGGAAAGCTTGAAAATATAAAGCTAGATATAGACGGTAAGAAGACAGAGGTTAAAGGTTTTATTGTAAAGTATTATTATTTTTGGTCAAGTGTAGATATATTATATGTGGACTTTGACGAATTGGCAGAAAAGTTTGATCTGCTTTATGAAAAGGATATGTCAAAGAAAAAATATTTGCTTTATACGAAGCTGCCTGAGAATGTAGTGGAATTAAAATCAGATAAGTCCACAATTGAAAGCTATTCAAATGATTTGGATACATTAATTGCGAGCTATGATATAAACGGAAGATGGGCACATCCAATAGAAAACTATTTGTATGAAGAAAATGCTAATTTGATAAGGGTTGAAGCAATAGATGATTATGATAAAAAAGAAGATAGCAGAGTAAGTATAAAGAGATATGATTCATCGGGGAATTTGCTTGAAATAAAGGAACTGCCATATCAAGGTGAAAAGTTTGGTGGCTTTTACAAGGGTGAGGAGTACAATTACCTTATTTTTGGAAACAATAATGAAGAAAAGAATGACGGTAAAGAAGTAGTAAGGATAGTTAAATTTGACAGGGAATTTAATGAACTTGGCAGTGTTTCCGTAAATGGAGCATATACAGTATATCCGTTTGCTGCAGGTTCTTTAAGGTGTGCAGAGATAGGACAGACAATACTCATACATACTTCAAGACAAAGATATGACGGACATCAGAGTCAGCTTACCATAGCGTTTAATGAATATACCATGTCATTACTTAATGCAGACGATTTAGGTGACTTTCAGAGAAATCATGCCAGCCATGATTTCAATCAGTTTGCTATGGCTGACGGAAATGAATTTATAGTGGTAGACCATGGTGATGGTTTTCCAAGGGGTATAAAGGTTAGTTGGATAAGGACGGAAGCTTTGGAACCTGAAAAAAGATATACAGTAAAAGATGGATTGTACGCTATGATAGACTGGGATATGTTTTCGCTTTCGAAAACTAAAGAAATACTTAATATTCCGGGAGAAAGGGGAGCAAATCAAACCGGAGTTTCTATCGGATCTGCTTTACATACAGCAAATAAAGTGCTTGTCGGAGTGAATAGGATTGACTATTCAAAAGCAACAGGCTTTGATAGTTTTGATATTACAGGTAAAGATGTAGATAAAAGAGATGTGGTGCTTTATTCTCTAGATAAAAATACCTTAGAGGTGGTTGAAAATAAATATACAGATTATACTTTAGATAAAAATACTACCTATACTGCACCTAAGATGGTGAAGCTTGATGAAACAAGAATCATGCTTATTTGGAATCAGTTAAATCTTAAAAGTGATAAAAGTGTATTACAATATCTGATTGTTGATGAAAATGGAAATAAGCTTTCTGAAATAAAAACTCTGGAAGATATGAAAATAGCAGATGAAGCTCCAATTATTTACAATAATAAGGTAGTATGGAGTGAGTATAGAAAAGGTAGACTGATACTTAATTCCATACCACTAGAGTAATGTGTCTAAAGTATTTCAAGACTATAATATTGAATGTAAGCTTTTTAAGCGAACGCAAATTTTTCGTTCGCTTTTTTGGACTTTCTGAGAACGAAAAAGTAAAACCTGTTTAAATAGTATCAATTAAATGTTATAACAAAAATTTAGTAACTACGACTAATTAAGCCGAAGTGTAAAATGTGGATTAGGATTTTGGTCTGTTATTAGAAATTTATAAAAGTAGAAGGAGATTGATGACAATGGAAAGAATACAGTTTTATCCAAGTGTGGAGCTTAATGCGGCGCTTAGAAAAGAGAGCGAGAAAAAAGGAGTAAAAGTAAGTGTTATAGTCACAGATATTTTAAATGCCTACTATCATCTTAGTGATGAAAAAGAAGGCAAGATATCAGAAGCTGACATAGAAGACATAGTATTTAAGGAAATATCAGAATATATAAATGACCCTGCTAATGTGGAAAAAGAATTTGAACTCAGCGAAATATCGCATACATTTCACAATATAGATATGACTTATGCAGGAGAGCCTAGGACACTGAGGGCAAGGCTTGGTAAAAAGTTTTTTAAGCTGGTGGAGAAAGGTGAAGGAGAATATGGTAAGGTAAGGCAGGTAATGACTAAAAAAGGAACACCCAAAAGAAGTCATGAAAATAGGTCGGCAATGTATAAGGTTGTAATTGAATAAAATAAACAAATATAAAAAAGGCTAAAAGAGAGTTGAGCACACTCTCTTTTAGTGCTATAATAATAATGTAATTTACTTTAATCCATCTTCTGATAAAGAGTATACTTTGTCGCATACCTCGTCAACAAATTTTCTGTCATGAGAAATGCTTATAATTGCTCCCGGAAACTCTCTTAAGATTCTCCTTATAACAGGACCGGAGAGAGGAGAAAAATTCCTTGTCGGCTCATCTAAAATAAGTACATTTGCACCGGATAAACTCATTTTTAAAAGGAAAATTTTTGCCTTCTGCCCACCGGAAAGTTCTGCAATTGAGTGTTCCATTTCATCAGAGGTATAGTTTATAGAACCCAAATAAGTACGGATTTTGGTACCCTCTTCCTTATCTCCGTTTGGACATAGATATTCCACAGGTGTTATATTTAATTGCAATAATTCTTCATAATTCTGAGGCATATACTCAGCTTTAATATCTGTTCTGGCAAGCAGATTTTCAGCAATTTTATGAAGCAGAGTTGTTTTACCTGCTCCGTTTTTACCTGTAATACAGATTTTTTCTGGACCACGAATTTTAAGAAAAATATTTTCAGCCAGAACGCGCTGTCCGTCAGGAGTGAAAAGCTTAGACAATTCATAGTCTATCACTGTTTTACCGGCCGGAATAGCAGAATTTTTACTTCCCAGCTTAAAAAAGATGGCATCTTCCTGCTCGGGTTTATTGGTCATATTTTCATCTTCCCGTTCAAAGCGGTGTTCCATAGATTTGACACTATGCATTTTTTTCTTCAGAAGCCTTCCACCGGCAGGATCACGCCTTGATATAGTGGCTTGTGCATGGTCTACACTTTGGTAGATGCGTTTTAATTTTTCATCACGAATTTTTTTGGCTTGTTTATCATTTTTATATTGTCTTTCCTGATTTTCAAAGGCTGTTAGGCGTTCTTCTTTATATTTTAGATAAGGAAGCCTTGCTACTGTATATTTACTTATTGTTTTTCTCTGAATCTGTTCAAGATGAATTATCATATTGGCTGTATTTTCAATCAGCACCTCATCATGAGAAATAAATAATACAATGTGTTTCCAGTCTTTTATTATGTGTTCAAGAAATTCCAAAGTCTCTACATCGAGGTCATTAGAAGGCTCATCAAGCAGAAGTACAGTAGGCTCTGAAAATAAAAGTTTCATTAGTCCTGCCTTTACTTTTTCACCGCCGGAAAGAGTTCCCATTGGCTGTTCGCTATAAAAAAAGTCTGTCGGAAGATTGAAATCTTTTGCCATTTTACTTAGAGCCTTGGGAGTTTGTGAGAGAAAATTTTCTTCTTTCATAAAAAAATCATATACACTTAGTTTGAGATATTCTGCCGGAAGCTCCTGTGGGAGATAAGCAATACACTCGTTAGCTTTTATTAATTCCCCTTTGATTTCACAGTAGCCATCAACAAGTTTATCGTCATAAATCCATTTTAAAAGTGTAGATTTTCCATTTCCTTCCTCACCTATGATGACAGCTTTATCTCCATCATTTAGAGTGCAGGAAAAATCATTCAGTATAATACGCAAATCTTTTTTATGTGTAATGGTTAAATTTTTTATCTGTAACATATATCCTCCTTATAAAAAGTATGTGCTTGCACATACTTCGCGCGCGAGCGGTGCCGTAAGGCAAACTTCCCTGCCGCGAGCTGTGCATCCATCGGGGAGATTTTTGTTTAACAGGAAATTTCAAAGAAATTTTCTGTTAAACAAAAAAGCCTGCTTCAGTTTTCCTGAAACAGACTATGTTACAATCTTTACATTAACAGATAAATATATGCCATATAAATTTGAGCTTGGCTAAAAATTAATAGAAATACCTTGCCAAAAACAAAAAAATACACATGTAATCAGGTAATAAAGATGTATAAGTAATCTAATTCAGGAAAATGGACAGACCTATCCTTAAAACTTTTGGTCTGCACTATTACTCTGTTAAATTACTTATTAATAATCATTCTTTCACCTGTCACTATGTGCCTTCCTTTTTTTATATTCTTCATCATATCAAAAAAAGAAATTTTGTCAAGGGGAATTATAAATTATTAAATTGAATAGTTTTGAAAAAACGAATTATTTGGTATAATATAAGACAGATAAACATATTATTTAAAGGGGATGAAAATGTCGCGTGATAATAAACTGGGTATAAGTGATTCTTTTAAACTTGCTGATGAAGAAGAAAAAATCAGTAAGAAAAAAGCGTTGGAAATGTTTCAGACAGGATTTTTAAATAGTTTACAGGCAGGTTCGCTAGAAGCACTTACTCAAATTCATAAATATTTATTTGAAGATATATACAACTTTGCCGGTCAGATAAGAACTGTTAATATAGCAAAGGGAAATTTTAGATTTGCCCCTGCAATCTATCTTACTGAGGCGCTTAAGAGTATAGAAAAAATGCCACAATCAACCTATGATGAGATAGTAGAAAAGTATGTTGAAATGAATATTGCCCACCCTTTCAGAGAAGGAAACGGGAGGAGTACAAGGATATGGCTGGACTTAATCTTAAAATCGGAACTTGACAAGGTGGTAGACTGGAGTAAGGTAGATAAAGATGATTATCTGTTAGCGATGGAGAGAAGTCCGATAAAAGACCTTGAGATAAAACAACTTATTTTCGCTGCCTTGACTGACAAAATAGATGACAGAGAAGTATATACGAAGGGGATTGATTACAGCTATTATTACGAAGGATATGCTACTTATAAAACTGAGGAATTGTAGAAAGTTTGATTGAAAAAGTTATAGAATAATATGAGGTGGTATATGGAAAAAGATCCTTGTATATTTCAATTCACAGAAAACTGTTTCAGGGCATTTACAAATATGCCGGTAAGATTAGAGATTATAATATTACAAAAAAAGAATGGGTGCTTGATGGAGCAACTGTTATGTATGGAAGTGCTTCAGAACTAAGAGCTACACTGGAATATGATATTTTGCAGGAGAAAAACTTTAATTACAAAGGACTGTCAATGGATGATATCATCCATCATCTTGCAATTTTTATTTCCGGGCTATGGCAAATTCATATTTTTGGAGAAGGTAATACAAGAACAACAGCAGTATTTTTTATTAAATATATAAGAACACTTGGATTTTCAGCTACTAATGATATATTTGCAGATAATGCCTGGTATTTTAGAAATGCACTTGTTAGAGCTAATTATACAAGTCTGCAAAATGATATCCACGAAACAACGGAGTATTTAGAAATGTTTCTTAGAAATCTGCTACTGGGAGAAAAGAATGAACTTCACAATCGAAACTTACATATAAGTGGACGTTGGACTAATAAAAAAGTGGACATTGAGACTGAAAAAGTGGACATTGAGACTGAAAAAGTGGACATTGAGATTGAAAAAGTGGACATTGAAAGTATACTTTTGCAAAAAGGAGTAGAGTTTTCTACTAAAACCACTATTCATATCCATAGATTGTTTAGAAAATTTGGCTTTGATGAAATCTTTGGCAGAAGTGCAGTTATGGAATTTCTTGAACTGAAAAGTTCGGGTACATCTAAACTGCTGTCTAACTTAGTACAAGCGGATATTATTGAAGCAGTTTCAGGTTATGGAAAAGGAAAATATAAATTTAAAACTTTTAGCTGTTAAATATTTCTTTACAGGTATATGTATACTAAGGATTTTCTAAAGATACTTAAAAAGTGTGCAGATTTTACAATTATTCTTTGTTACTCACATTTAAAAAATTGCACGATTAGTTAATGTAATGTTATAATGTAACTAAAATGTAACTAAATTATGGTAAAATAGGAAGAGAAATTTTGTACAAAAAGCAAGTAAAATATAAGAAAGAAGGGGTAGTGTTATGAAGACTAAGCAGAAAAGGCGGGCATTTTGGGCAGTACTTATGCTGTTTATGATGGCTGTAAATATTTTAGGGGCGGGTACTCCTTTGGTGTAAGGGCTGAAGAGCCGGAAAAAACTTGGGCTTTCCAAAAAAATGGAGAGCTGGTAGAACAAGATGGGATTAAGTTAAAGGAAACAGCCGTAGAAGATACTTACGGTCAGGCTCCCTACGGTGAGTTTGATGTTAAGCTGGAAGTTGAAGGTGATGTTCCGATTGTAAAAAGCAAGGAAAAGCTTGATGTTGTTTTAGCAATAGATTGCTCCAAAGTATGAGGCATAATAAAAGAATGGTAAAAGCCAAAGCGGCGGCAGCTGCATTTGTTGACAAACTGTTAACCGACGGAGAAGGAAAAGTCAGAACTGACGACAAGGTTAAAGTGGGTTTGGTGGGTTTTGGCGGAGCAAATGAAGTAAAGACCGGACCAGCACTTGAGTCACATCCTTTGAGTGATAATCCGTCTGATTTGAAAAATGCAGTTGACGGATATACATATTATCCATCCAGTCAAAACAGCGGAGGTACTTTTACTCAGGCGGGATTGATGAAAGCTTATGAGATATTACAAGATAACAATGGGCATAATAAAGCCATTGTACTTATAAGTGACGGAGAGCCTACTTATGCATATAAAGATGAAAATCATAATAAAGTTATTGGAAACGGTTATGACTGGTATCTTAAAACAATTAGAGAAACAACCATTGCCGAGGCGGAAAAGATTAAGGGGAATAATGTTACAATCTATTCATTAGGTGTAGGTGTAATCGATAAAGGAAAAGAAGTATTGCAAAATATAGCGACATCGGCTGATTATTACAGTGATGTAGATGGTGCTGCAGACAATTTGAATGCAGAGCTTGATAAGGTTGCCGATAAGGTTAGACCTAATATTATAAATGCCGATATAGAGCTTACAATGAATGATATGGTCGAGTTTAAGAATGCAGCAGACCTTACTGAGATTAAAGTTGAGATTAAAGGTCCTGACGGAGCTGATCAAGCTGCCTTGACTGCAAAGGCGGATGCTATTAAAAAACTGTGACTTGGGATAGTGCTGCCAAGACCCTTAGCTTTGGGGATATCACACTGGATAAGGGCGAAGTTTTAAATATAACATACAAAGCGGAGCTTGTAGAAGCTCATAGGAACGGAGAATGGAAAGCTCTTAATGAGACGGCTGTATTATATCCTGAAGGAAAGGCTAAGGATCCTGATAAAAAGTTGAATTTTAAAATTCCCGAGGTACAGGATAAAAATACTATCGACATTATTGTAAATAAAGAATGGAAAGGACCTATAAAGGAAGGTATACAATTTGTTGAATTTAAAGTTCTTGCAGATGGACAGCCTACTGACAAAGTTATAAGAGTAGAGCCGGATAACAATGGCAAATGGACAGGAACCATTAAAGACTTGCCTATATATAAGGATGGACAGTCAATCGTCTATTCGGTAGAAGAGGCTAACATTGAAGGCTATAAATGTGAAATTATAGGTCAAGCCGGAGCGGCTAATAGTAATGCTAAAGTCTTTAATTGTGTGAATAGAAACACCGAAAAAACTTCATTCACAGTTACAAAAAAATGGGAATACACACCGGTTGATAAGCGTTTTGATGTGGGGGTACAGCTATATGCTGTTGATGGAAGTAAAGAATTTCTAATTGATGGTCAAACAAAAACTATAAGCAAAGATAATTCTGAATCTTCAGTTACTTTTGAGAATCTTCCAAAGTATGATGATGGTGGTAAGGAAATTAAATACACTGCTAGAGAAATAGGCGAAGTTAATAATGAATTAACTAATAATGATTGTAAATTTATAGTAACGTATAAGCAACTGAATGATGCGTATCAAATAACTAACACTTACTCAACTTCTCCGGGAGGTTCAACTCCTCCGGGAGGCTCAGATACCCCAATAAATCCAAATAAACCGGAGAATCCAACAACTCCTGAACAACCGGAGACTCCAAAAAAACCTGATGAAGGTACTCCGACTACTCCAACAGAACCAAGTACTCCAACAGAACCAAGTACCCCAACAGAACCGACTGCTCCAACAAATCCCAGTACTCCGGTATTGCCGGTTGTACCAACTACTCCGGATACATCGGATGAGCCAAGTACGCCAACCGAACCGGTTGTACCGACAGTACCGACAGCTCCCGGTATTCCATCTATAAATCCGCCTGTTGATGTTCCGTTTACTCCTGAGAGGATAATAAATGAGGAGCTTATTCCTGAGGGTAATCCTGTATTTGATATAGTAAATGAAGGGGATACACCTCTTGGAAAGGCGAAAGTAGATAAGAAAGAAAAAACTTATACCTTTATAGATGATGATGAGGCTCCGAAGGGGGTTGCAAAGATTCATGATGATAATACACTTGAAGTAGTAAAGGTATTTGATGACAAGACCCCACAGGGCAGACTTCCAAAAACAGGAGGAAGCAATGGAAACAGATTTATACTGCTTGGTGCAGCCTTATTTGGGTTAGGTCTTATTATAAGAAAAAAGATTAGATAAGTTTTTAAAAGCGAACGCAAAATCAAGCGTTCGCTTTTGCTGCATATAACATATATACTCCGGATTTTTCTTAATATTGCCTTATTCATTCCAATAAGTATTTTATTTCTATGAGCTTAATGGAGAGAATAGAAGATAGAAAGTCTGCTATCAAATATATGGAAAGCTTAAATGTTAAGAGTATAAGGAAATCAAAATTAAAATAGTTTGGAACTTGCAATAATTATTATTTTGTGATAAAATATACTTTGCGTAAAAATGCAATAGCATTTAGGCAAGAACAATTAAATCATGCCTGTTTTATACTGATGGTGCCCTAAGGGTATGGCAGTTAAACGCTGAGACAGGCAGAAGAAAAACCATGGAGGTAGAAAAATGAGCGTTATTTCAATGAAGCAGTTACTTGAGGCAGGTGTACACTTTGGACATCAGACAAGAAGATGGAACCCTAAGATGGCTCCTTATATCTATACCGAGAGAAACGGTATCCACATCATCGACTTACAGAAGTCTGTAGGTATGGTTGATTCTGCTTATGAGGCTTTAAAGAATATTGTGGCTAATGGTGGAACTGTTCTTTTTGTAGGAACAAAGAAGCAGGCTCAGGAGGCAGTTAAGGAAGAGGCTATCCGTTCAGGTATGTACTTTGTAAATGAGAGATGGCTTGGTGGTATGCTTACCAACTTCAAGACAATTAAGAGCCGTATTGCAAAGCTTAAAGAGTATGAGAAGATGAGCGAGGATGGAACATTTGATGTACTTCCTAAGAAAGAAGTTATTCAGATAAAGAAAGCTTGGGAGAAGCTTGAGAAGAATCTTGGCGGTATTAAGGAAATGAAGAAACTTCCTGATGCTATTTTTGTAGTAGATCCTAAGAAGGAAAGAATCTGTATTCAGGAGGCACATGCACTTAATATTCCACTTTTCGGTATTGCAGATACTAACTGTGATCCTGATGAACTTACATATGTAATTCCTGGTAATGATGATGCTATCAGAGCTGTAAGACTTATCGTTGCTAAGATGGCAGATGCTGTTATCGAGGCTAATCAGGGTGAGCAGTTTGTAGAAACAACAGAAGAAGCAGCTACAGAGGAATAATTAGTATAGATATAGATAAAAGCAAATAGGAGGACGAAAAAAATGGCAGCAATTACAGCAGCTATGGTTAAAGAGCTTCGTGAAATTACAGGCTCAGGTATGATGGATTGTAAAAAGGCTCTTGGAGCAACTGACGGAGATATGGACAAGGCAGTAGAATGGCTTAGAGAGAACGGCTTTATGAAGGCTGCTAAGAAGGCAGAGAGAATTGCAGCAGAAGGTGTTTGTGTGGCAGCAGTGGCAGCAGATGGCAAGAGTGCTGCGGTTGTAGAAGTAAACTCTGAGACAGACTTCGTTGCTAAGAATGAGAAATTTACAACATTTGCAAGTGAGGTAGCAGCTAAGGCTCTTACTACATCTGCAGCTGATATAGATGCTTTCCTTGAGGAAGAGTTTGAAGCAGGTAAGTCCATAAAGGCAGCTCTTACAGAGCAGATTGCGGTTATCGGCGAGAATATGAATATCAGAAGATTTGCTAAGCTTGCTGAGGCAGACGGTTTAGTTGAGTCTTATATTCACGGAAGCAGAATTGGTGTTCTTGTAGCTCTTAAGACAAGTGTAGTAAATGATGCAGCTAAGGAAGCAGCAAGAAATGTAGCTATGCAGATAGCAGCTATGCGTCCTACATACCTTAATAGAGATGAGGTTTCTAAAGAATATCTTGATCACGAAATGGAAATCCTTAAGGCTCAGGCGGCTAATGATCCTAAGCTTTCAGGTAAGCCTGCAAATGTACTTGAGAATATTCTTAAGGGACAGCTTAACAAGGAACTTAAGGAAATCTGCCTTGTAGATCAGGTTTATGTAAAGGACAGCAGCTTTACAGTTCAGAGTTATATAGATAGTGTGGCTAAGGAAATCGGAGCAACTATGGCTCTTACAGGATTTGTTCGTTTTGAGACCGGTGAAGGTCTTGAAAAGAGGAGTGAGAACTTCGCTGATGAAGTAGCAGCTCAGATGGGCAACTAATATTTAGAAATTAAAATATTAACAATTACAATCTCTCTGCAAATTATTTGATTTGTGGAGGGATTTTTTGTAATCTATATTAAAGAAAGATGAGGTGATAATTATACTTCCTTTTATAAAAGAACAGTTTATATTTCAAAGCATGTATCATGGGGGGCTTGCTTTAAGAATATTGTTTGCAGGACTTTTAGGTGCAGCGATAGGATTTGAAAGAAAGAACAGAAATAAATTAGCGGGAGTGCGTACACATGCAATAGTAGCACTAGGAGCTGCACTTATGATGGTTGTGTCCAAATATGGATTTTCCGATGTAGACAAATTTGATGCTTCAAGAGTGGCATCTCAGATAGTCAGTGGAGTCGGTTTTCTGGGAGCGGGTATTATATTTGTTAGAAATAATAATTCTGTAAGTGGTCTTACTACTGCCGCAGGTATATGGGCGACAGCCGGAGTCGGCATGAGTATGGGAGCAGGACAGTATTTTTTATCAACTATAAGTACAGTAATGATACTTGTAATGCAGGTTGTATTTCATAGGGTAAGATTTTTGGCAAATGAAGCATTTCAGGATGATATGCGTATTGTGTTAAAGCGTTCTGATAATGGTGTAAAAGATTTGGAAGAATATATAATGAATGAAAGAATTGAGATAAAATCAATTAAAATTTCAAAGGCTGATAAGGAGCTTTTAAAAGTAGAACTGGAAGTATTATTTCCTGCGGGATACAATAAGACCGGGCTTATTAACAGGCTATCCGAGAAGGAAGATGTAGTTTCTGTGAGAGGATAGAGTTTTCCCTTGCAATTTCAATAAGAAGTTACAGGGGGATTTTTTTACATTCACACTTGTGCTATACTGTTTGAGAAGAGAGATGATATATTTTTATCTTATGTTTTAAATGATTTATGTAAGGGGTAGACAATGACTTTAGAAGAAATAAAAAAACTCATACAAGATGGTGAAAAAATAGATGTAGAATTTAAGGAGTCAAGAAATGCTTTGACAAAAGATGTTTATGATACAGTATGTTCCTTTAATAATAGAAACGGCGGGCATATATTATTAGGCATTAATGACAACAAAGAAATAGTTGGAGTTAATCCTGAAAAGGCAGATAAAATTCTTAAAGAATTTACCAATTCCATAAATAATCCACAAAAAATATATCCACCGCTTTACTTAACACCTGTTACAGTTTCTATAGATGAAAAAATAATTATTTACATTAGAGTGCCAAAAGGTTATCAGGTATGTAGGCATAATGGTAAAATTTTGGATAGATCTTATGAGGGGGATATTAATATTACTAATAATGCGGAACTTGTATATAAGATGTATGCAAGAAAGCAAAGCTCATATTTTGTAAATAAAATATATCCCAGCCTTACTTTGGAATGCTTGGACAAGGAGATAATTGAGAGAGCAAAAAATATGGCAATATCAAGGAATCAAAATCATGTTTGGAAAAATATGAGTAATGAAGAACTCCTTAGAAGTGCCAATTTGATATTATTTGATCCGGATACCAACAAAGAAGGAATAACTTTAGCAGCAATTTTATTATTTGGAAAAGATAATTCGATAATGTCTGTTTTATCCCACCATAAAACGGATGCAATATTTAGGGTGGTTAACAAAGACAGATATGATGATAGGGATGTTGTTCTTACAAATTTGATTGACAGTTATGACAGGCTTATGGAGTTTGGGAGAAAACATCTGAATGACTTATTTGTTTTAGATGGAATTGTAAATGTAAATGCAAGAGACAGGATACTTAGGGAAATAGTTTCAAATACTTTGGTGCATAGGGATTTTTCCAGTGGTTTTCCGGCTAAGATTATTATTGATGATGAAAAAATCGTTGTTGAAAATAGTAACTTAGCACATACTTTTGGGGAGTTAGATTTGAAAACATTTGAACCATTCCCTAAAAATCCAACTATCTCCAAGGTTTTTAGAGAGCTTGGTTTGGCAGATGAGCTTGGTTCAGGAATGAGAAATGTTTATAAATATACTCAGCTATATTCGGGTAAAAATCCTATATTTGAGGAAGGTGACATATTTAGAACTATTATTCCACTAAAGAAAATAGCAACGAGGAAAGTAGGCATAGAAGATGTCCCTCTAAATGTCCCTCTAAATGTCCCTCTAAATGTCCCTCTAAATGTCCCTCTAAATTCTAGGGAAGAAATTAAAAATGCGATTATTGAACTTATAAAAAATGATAATAAAGTAACACGTAAATTTATGGCTGAAAGCTTGAAAATAAGTGAGAAGACAGTTTCAAGATATATAAAGGAAATGTCTGATATCAGATATGTGGGAACAGGTAAAAGTGGACATTGGGAAATCGGCAAAAATTCAGGAGATAAACATTGAGAAAACTATTAATCTATATTCGTGACTATACCAGGGAGAGTATCTTAGGTCCTCTTTTCAAACTCTTTGAAGCCTGTCTTGACCTCATTGTGCCACTTGTGATGGCATATATAATAGATAAGGGAATAGGCGGAAATGATAAGGGACTTATAATAAGGCTCTGCCTTGTACTTGTAGGGCTGGGGTTTGTAGGGCTTACATTTTCAATTACAGCCCAGTTTTTTGCGGCTAAAGCCAGTGTTGGTTTTATTAAACAGGTGAAACACGCAGTATTTTCACATATTCAGAAGCTTTCATTTTCAGATATAGACAGGCTTGGTACCAATACACTTATAACAAGGCTTACAAGTGATATGAACCAGATTCAGACAGGTGTCAACCTTACACTCAGGCTGTTCCTTCGTTCGCCATTTATAGTGCTTGGTGCAGTAGTTATGGCATTTTCAATAGATACACAGATTGCAGTTATCTTTGTAATTACTATAATTGTGCTGTCCGCTGTTGTATTTGGTGTAATGCATTGGTGTATTCCAAGGTATAAGGAAGTACAGTCAGCCCTTGACAAGGTGCTTGGGAAGACCAGGGAGAATCTTACCGGAGTAAGAGTTATTAGAGCATTTTGCAAGGAAGATGAGGAAATAAAGAACTTTGAAGCTTCCAATACATTTCTAACAGGCTTAAGTAAAAAGGTTGGAATGGTATCTTCTCTTATGAATCCCTTAACTTATGTAACTATAAATATAGGTATAGCGGCACTTATATATAAGGGGGCTATTCGTGTTGAAGACGGTGCTCTCACTCAGGGACAGATTGTGGCACTTTATAACTATATGTCACAGATTCTTATAGAACTGGTAAAATTTGCAAACATGTTTCTTAATATTACCCGTTCCATAGCCTGTGGCAACAGGGTGCAGAGCATACTTGAGATAGAGCCGGGTATGAAGGAAGGGGCAGATTCTCTTGTTAAAGATATAGAGGAAAACACAGACAACATAGTTGAATTTGAAAATGTAAGTCTGAATTATAATGGTATGTTATCTTCTGTTAAAGAAGAAAATGCTTTGAATAATATCAGTTTTACGGTAAAAAGAGGTGAAACTGTAGGTATAATCGGAGGTACAGGTTCAGGAAAGACCTCTCTGGTCAGTCTTATTCCAAGATTTTATGATGTCAGTGAAGGTGAAATAAGGGTTAAAGGAAAGGCTGTAGCTGATTATAGTTTTAAGGAACTTAGAAAAACAGTAGCCGTTGTTTTACAGAAAGCTTCACTTTTTAAAGGAAGTATAAGGGATAATATAAAATGGGGAAATGAAACTGCGACTGACAATGAGATAATGGAAGCTGTTCGTATAGCACAGGCGGAAGATGTGGTAAATGCTAAAGAGGGGAAGCTTGATTTTATAATAGAGCAGGAAGGCAGAAACCTTTCCGGCGGACAGAAACAACGACTTTCTATCGCAAGAGCACTTGTAGGCAAGCCTGAAATTTTAATTCTTGATGACAGTTCGTCTGCTCTTGATTATGCAACTGACCTTGCACTTAGAAAAGGAATTAATGAATTCGCTTATAAGCCGACTGTGTTCATAGTTTTCCAGCGTACCTCATCCATAATGCAGGCGGATAAGATTATAGTGCTGGATGACGGTGATATGGTTGGACTCGGAAAGCACGAAGAACTGCTTGGAAATTGTGAGGTATATAAGGAGATTTATAATTCGCAATATAGTTAGATTATTTACTCAGTTACCCCCGTATTTAATCACACTCGACTTAGTTACGCCCCTACCTTTGTAAGGTGCTCGTAAGCTCAGAGCTGAGAGGGCGCATTCGCTTCCGAGCACACTTACAAACGGGGCTGTGTGGGGAATTAAGGGAGATATTTACTTTGATGAGTCCGTTCTGACTTCGCTCTTTGTACTTATTAATTGTGGACATTTATCATCTGGAGCGTTATTGAACCACTAATATATAAGGAGTACCTGACATGAAAGATAACAAAAAGATAATTAAAGCAGTTCTTGCTTATATAGGACATTATAAAATACTGCTTTTTGTATCACTTGTAATGGCGATGATTACGGTAGTTTTGACACTGTATTTGCCTATATTATTTGGTGATGCCATTGACCTTATAGTGGGAAGAGGGCAGACAAAGTTTGACAAAATATTTGAAATAATTATAACAGCAGTCATAGTCGCAGGTACTACCTCGCTATTCCAGTGGCTAATGACTACCATAAATAATAAAATAGCCTATAACGTAGTAAGGGATATCAGAAATGATGCTTTTAAAAGGATTGAAAAACTTCCTTTAAGTTATCTGGATTCACATTCTACAGGAGATATAGTAAGCAGGGTAATAGCAGATGCAGACCAGTTTTCAGACGGACTTTTGCTTGGATTTACACAGAGCTTTACAGGAATTGCAACCATACTGGGCACTCTTGTATTTATGCTTAGAATTGATATATTTACAGCACTTATAGTAATGGTGCTTACTCCATTATCCTTACTTGTAGCACGTTTCATTTCAAAGCATACCTATTCTTTCTTTAAGCTTCAGTCAGAAACCAGGGCGGAGCAGACCTCTTTAATTAACGAAATGATAGGAGGTATGGAGGTTGTCAAGGCTTATGGCAGGGAAGAAAAGGCAGTTGAGGCCTTTGATGAAATAAATGAAAAAATAGAAAAGGCTTCTCTTAAAGCTATATTTTTCTCCTCAATCACCAATCCGGCTACAAGATTTGTCAACAATATTGTCTATGCTCTGGTTGGACTCGTGGGAGCATTTCAGGTAGTAAACGGAGGTATAAGCGTAGGTGGACTTTCTGCATTTTTAGCTTATGCAAACCAGTATACCAAGCCTTTTAATGAAATTTCGGGAATAATTACCGAGCTTCAAAATGCTATAGCCTGTGCAGGAAGGCTTCTTGAGCTTATAAATGAGGATATTGAGACAGAAGACGGGAAAACTGTACTTGGAGCAGATAAGTCAAACAAAATTGATAAAAATATAACAAACAATATAGGCGATATAGACTTAGAGAATGTGGCATTTTCTTATGTCAAAGATAAAAAGCTGATAGAAGGGCTTAATCTAAGTGTAAAAAAAGGTCGGAGAATAGCCATAGTAGGGCCTACGGGCTGTGGCAAGACAACTATTATCAATCTGCTTATGAGATTTTATGATGTTGACAGCGGAAGTATAAAGGTAGAAAATACTGATATAAGAGAACTTACAAGACATAGTCTTAGAAAATCATACGGAATGGTGCTTCAGGAGACCTGGCTTAGAAATGGTACCATCAGGGAAAATATAGTTATGGGAAAGCCTGATGCCACAGATGAGGAAGTAATTGTGGCGGCAAAGGTGGCTCATTCACATAGCTTTATAAGCAAGCTGAAGGATGGCTACAATACAGTAATAGACGAGGATGGAAGCGGACTTTCCAAAGGGCAGATGCAGCTTTTATGTATAACCAGAGTTATGCTGCTCTTACCTCCTATGCTTATACTTGATGAAGCAACTTCTTCCATTGATACCCGAACTGAAATCAAAATCCAGAAAGCATTTAACCGCTTGATGGAAGGCAGAACAAGTTTTATAGTTGCACACAGGCTTTCAACTATAAAGGAAGCGGATATCATCCTTGTAATGAAGGAAGGAAAGATAATAGAACAGGGAAATCATGAAGAGCTTCTTGAAAAGAAAGGATTTTATTCAGAGCTTTATAACAGCCAGTTTGTAGGTGTCGGCAGTTAATGTGATATTGCCAAACATATGCAAAATATAGTAATTGGGGGGTATGTGGCTTGATTACGATATTTAGCAAGATGTTTTGTGAATAATTAGGGATAAGTACTTGTATTTTTAAGACTTCGGACTATAATTGTTGACTAATATTTGGATGTAAAGCTTACGAAAAGAGGATAGAGATGAAATCAACACTTAAAAGAACCTGGGCAGAAATCAACCTGGATGCGATAGAATATAATTATAAAAAAATCAAAGAGCATATCGGAGAAAATGTTAAGTTTGCCGGTATAGTAAAGGCAGATGCCTATGGACATGGCTCTGTGAAGGTGGGAGCTAAGTTACAGGAATTAGGGGCTGATTATCTTGCAGTCAGCAGTATAGATGAGGCAATGGAGCTTAGATTTAACGGAATAACCATGCCCATACTCATCTTAGGACATACTCCGAGGGAGCAGGTGGACAGACTTATCTGCTTTAATATAACTCAGGCTGTAACCTGTGAGGCAAAGGCTCTTGAATACAGTGCAGAGGCAGTAAAATGCAAGGGAATGCTTAAAATACATATAAAGGTAGATACAGGAATGTCAAGGCTTGGCTATCTTTGCGAGGGTGAGCATTTTGAACATGGTGTAGATGGTATAGTGAATGTATGTAAACTGCCAAATTTGGAGGCGGAGGGCATATTTACACATTTTGCAGTATCTGATGAAGAGGGTGAAGAATGTAAGGAGTATACAGACCACCAGCTTAAGCTTTTTAAGTCTGTGATTGCAGAAGTGGAAAAAAAGTCAGGAAAGGCATTTTTGCTTCACCATTGTGCCAATACAGGTGCGACAGTAAACCGACCTGACAGCTATATGGATATGGTTCGCCCGGGGCTTCTGCTCTATGGCTATGGAGAGTTTGCAAAGGCACTTGGTCTAAAGCCTGTAATGTCTATGAAAACTACTGTAAGTACAATTAAAGTTTATCCAAAGGGAACTAAGATTAGCTATGGAGGAATCTACACAACCACAGGAAAAACCCGTATGGGAGTTGTGCCTTATGGTTATGCGGACGGCTTTATGCGCTGCCTTTCAAATAAATATTCCTTTATGACAGAAGAGGGAGCAGTAAGGCAAAGAGGCAGAATCTGTATGGATATGTGTATGATAGACCTTACGGACAAGTACAATATAGATGTGGGCAGTGAAATTGAAATATTCGGAGAAAATAATCCTATAGAAACTATGGCTGAAATGGCGGGAACAATTCCCTATGAATTGGTATGTGCCGTAAGCAAGAGGGTTCACAGGATATATATTGAAAACGGCGAAGTGGTAGATAAAGAGCTGATGCTTAGGATGTAGGATTTAATTGAAACTATATATGATAGTGTGGATTGCTTTATTGAATACTATCAAAATGATGGATGGGTTACATTTGATGTGTTAAAGATTTGTCAAAATAACAAATAAATATAATAATATTTATAAAATATTGTATTTTTTAACTAAATGTGATAGACTGTTTTTATAAAAAAATAAGAACAGTCTATTGCTTTATTTTTTACGACAATATACACTCGTGTGTACATATAGACAGAAATGAAAGTGTAGAAAAACGGAGGTAACAATGGTAAAGAAACAGTTTATTCTAATTATGACAGATAGTCAAAGGCGTGATATGATCAGCCGTTGCAATGAGAGGGGAGAGAACATGCATACACCTTGCCTTGACCGTTTGTGTGATCAGGGACTGGCTTTTCAGTCGGCTTATACCACACAGCCGGTATGCGGACCGGCAAGGGCAGGTTTGTTTACAGGTACCTATCCTCATACTAATGGAATGTTAGGTAACTGTATGGCATTGTCGCAGCAAAGCCTGACCATAGGACAGCGTCTCAGCAAGGCAGGAATTCATGCGGCCTATATCGGTAAATGGCATTTGGATGGCGGAGATTACTTCGGTGACGGAATCTGTCCGGATGGCTGGGATGAAAACTATTGGTATGATATGCGCAACTATCTGGATGAATTGGAGAGTGATGAAGACAGAGCACGCTCCCGTACACTTGATACAGCTCTGGAGGGAGAAGGAATCGGTGAAGAATTTACATATGGATACCGCTGTACCAAGAGGGCTTTGGACTTTATGGAAAAGTACAAGGATGAGGATTATTTTTTAGTCGTATCCTATGATGAACCTCACCATCCGTTCTTATCGCCAAAGTCATTTTATGAACCGTTTTATCAGCCATATTTACAGAAACCAAATCAGCAGATGAATTTCTCAAAGCTTCCTGAACATATTCAGGTATGGCATGAAAAATTCTTGGAAATTCAGGGAGGTAAAGGAGATGGCTTTGCTGTAGGGCTTTTGGGTTCAAATTCTTTTATTGATTCTCAGATAGGACGAGTACTTGAGGCGGCTGAGAAAAACGCTGAAGAGGCATTGGTATTGTATACATCAGACCATGGTGATTCACAAGGTTCTCACGGAATACATGCTAAAGGCCCTGCAATGTATGAAGAAATTACAAATATTCCTTTGATTGCACGCTGGAAGAATAAGATTGAAGCGGGGATTACTACTCAAATGCCGGTTTCTCATATAGATATTGTACCTACAATTTTAGATTTCTATGGTTTACCACAGCCAAAGAGCCTGGAAGGTGAAAGCCTGTTAAACAGCCTTACAGATAAAGAAATTACCGGACAAAAAGAGGGCAGACCGGTATTCGTTGAGTTTAACAGATATGAGGTGGATCATGACGGTTGGGGGGGATTCCAGCCGGTACGCTGTGTAGTCAAAGGTAAATGGAAATTAACAATAAACCTGATGACTCAGGACGAACTTTATAATCTGGAGGAAGATTATAATGAAATGCACAATTTAATTGACGATCCTAATTGTGAATCAATACGTAATCAGTTGCACGATTTATTGCTTGACTGGCAGAATGAAACCCGTGATCCGCTTAGGGGATATTATTGGGAGAAGAGACCATGGAGGAAAGATAGGCAAAAGGTATCGTGGGATTGTGGGGGATACTCCAGAAGCCGTCACAGAGAAGATGGAGAAGTTGGTGAATACGGTTATTCAACCGGATTACCGATTGTGGAATATAACCGGAAATATTAAATGGAAGGAACAGTATGAAGCCAAATTCTAAAGGAACTGATGGACAGGATGGGGAAAAAAAGAAAAATTTAAGAGTAACCCGGGCTGATGTTGCCAAATATGCGGGTGTCAGTGAAACCATAGTGTCCTATGTGTTAAATAACAATCGATATGTGGCGGCAGAAAAACGTGAGCGGGTAAAAAAGGCTGTAGCGGAGCTGAATTATCATCCGAATGTGATTGCCAGAGCTTTGCGTAAAAAAACCAGCCGTCAGATATTGCTGATTACTGATATAGTAATTGATGAATTTTTTGGTGAGATTCTGTACCAATTAGATAAATACGCTTATGATAAAGGTTATTTGGTATCACTTTGTAAATATCACAATGTTGATTCCTACCTGGGAAGGGTTATTAACAGCCAGTTTGATGGCATTATTATAAATTCGGCAGGATTTAAAACAGAATATATAAATCAAATTGCCCAGGCAGGAACTCCTGTAGTATTGTTTCTGACAAAAAAATATGAACAGATCCCTGACGGAGTGGCTACTATTGATTCAGGACTGTATAAAGGAGTTGAGGAGGGCTTAGAAACGCTTTGGAAAAAAGGAGCAAAAAATATAGTCTACTTAGCTGAACCTCTGAAAAAAAGAGACTTGCAAAAGGATATCAGATTTTTGGCTTTTCAGGAGGTTGGCAAGAGACATGGACTGACAGATGAGAAAATCTTAGAACAGACTTTTATCGGTTTTGATGAAGATTTATGGCAGGAAGAATTTGCAAAATATTTGGCAAAGAACCACCAGGTTGACGCAGTTTTTACCAGAAATGACAGATTGGCGGCCACTGCCTCTCAAATTGCCCAAACTCTTGGCAGAAAAATTCCGAATGATATCATGATTTTGGGAGTAGACAATTCCAGTATTTCACGCTTGATAACCCCAAGCATAACAACAATTGAGCAGCAAAAGGAGGAGATGAGCAGGGCAGCTATTGAGTTAATCGAAAGTATGAATCAAGGTGCAAGAAACGGCACTTTACAAAGGCAGGAAACAGAAAAGGTATTTACAACAAAATTGATTGAGAGGGACAGTACGAACCGACTGGGATAATCCTTAATTGTAATTTCAAGGAGATAATGTATGAAAATAAATTCTGTAGCAATTTTAGGCTTGGGTGCAGTTGGCTCATATTTGTTATGGGGCTTGTCTAAAAAAACTGATATTGAGCTGTATGTCATAGCTGAAGGAGAGAGAAAATCAAGGTATGAAAAAGAAGGTTTTACTATAAACGGGAAGGAATATCACCCAATTATAAAAACACCCGAAGAAGCAAAGGGTGTAGACCTTCTGATTGTAACTGTAAAATACAATTCTTTAAGACCGGCTCTTTCTGATATTGAAAAGATGGTAGATAAGAATACCATGGTTATGAGCCTTATGAACGGTGTGGAGAGTGAGGACATCATTGCTGAGAAGATAGGAGAAGAGCATATAATTTATTCTCTCATTAAGGTAGCGGCAGAAAGAGAAGGAAATTCAGTTGTATTTGATCCTGAGACTACCATTGGAATTATTTACGGTGAAAAAGACTTAAACAGAGGTAGTGAAAGAGTGGAAGCACTTGCAGAGCTATTCGGGAAAGCAGGACTTCATCACGCTTCCTCTGATGTTATTTTACATGAAATATGGAATAAATTTCGGCTGAATGTAGCCAATAACCAGATTCAGGCTATCATAGGCTGTGGGGTAGGAGCTTACAGGGATAGTGAACATTTGGGATTTCTGAGAAAAAAAGTCAGAGAAGAAGTTGAAGAAATTGCAAAAGCAAAAGGAATTGATTTTTCACTTTGCAAAAGTACGCCTGTAGGAAGCAAGGTGGCTGACAGAGCCAGATATTCTACCTTGCAGGATATTGATGCAGGCAGACACACAGAGATCGATATGTTTGCGGGGGCTGTTGTAAGAATGGGAAAAGAACTGGATATTCCAACACCTTATAATGAATTCATCTTCCATGCAATTAAAGCTCTTGAAGAAAAGAATGATGGGAAGTTTGACTACAAATAGTTAAGAAAAGATGTGAGTGCGAAAAAATATTGACAAGCTGTATGAAATATTACATACTTTATAGGTACTGTAAGGATTTGGGAAGGTGAAACCGGAGCAATCCTGTATCAATAGCAGTAAAAACCTGACTTGTGATAAACTGCTGACATACCAACAGATTCCGGCTCAGGTAATAAAGAAGATTCCTTTATGTAGGTAAAAACAGTTCAGATGGGAAAATATAAAGAGTATGATGAGACTAACTGTTTTTATCTTTCGCTCGGATTTAAAGAATTTGAGATATTTCCTACGCTTTGGGATGAATGGAATCCTTGCCAGGTATATGTGATGGGGATTTAAGTAATATAAATTTTAAAACACCGAAATGGTAGATAAAATCAATTCGGGAGTTTAATAAAAGTTAAAAGCCTGTAATAAGTTAGATATTGATATTATATCAATCAGTTTCTTATTACAGGCTTAAAATTTACTAAAATTTACTTACAGCTCTTTAACCCAAAGTCCATGAAGGTTGCAGTATGCATATACTCTGAGAGCCTTGTCATCAACTATCTTGAAAACAGCCTTTGGCTCGTCAGTAGCCTTAAAATGCTTCATCTGTCCGCCCTTTTCAGTCTCAACATATACCCATTCAATATTATGCTCTTCTGTCATTGGATGAACTACACTACCTACAACAACATTGATTGTATCGCCGTCAACGCTAACCTCAGGTACATGCTTCTCAACAGCAGCTTCCTTTGAGTTTGGCTTTAAATACTTAAGCTCCTCTGAGAAAAGTTTGTGCTCATGCTCGTGGTCACCCTTTCTAATTACCTGTACCTCAAAGTCGCAATCCTTACAGACATAAAATCCTAAATTCTCCATTATTAAATCCTCCTTGTATTGTTTGATATGAGCCAAAATATTGCTCAATTTAATATTATACTTAAACCATAAAAAGTCAACTCAATTTACCAAAATTTTTTAAAAAGCCACTCTGTTAGGTTTTATCAAATTATATCACACACAATTCGTTTTGTCTAGGTGAAAAATAAATATTTTTATTTTGGATAAAAGCTGATGTCAGGTGAGTTTATATATGAAAAGTTTATGTTATGGACTTGACAAGTATGGTAAGATAGTTATAAGTAATAAAATATCTATACAGGAATTGTTAGAAACAATTCTATATTAATTAATGAAAAGATTTAGGAGGGTACATGAAATTTAATATTGGAAAAAACGGTGGAGTAAAGGCTGAATTAGTATTTGAAGACAGATTAGATACAGATTTTTTGAAGTCTTTGTCGGAGAAAGAAGTATTTGCAGGTAAGCCGGAAGAGGTTTATTTTTCTATGAATAGCAGTTTTGAGAGTTTGTTGCTAATTGGTCTTGGAAAAGAATCAGAAATTGAGTTTGATATGCTTCGGAGAACTTTTTTTAAAGTTGCTGAGGTATTATTAAAACATAAGATTGATGAAGTGGAGTTGAATATTCCTAAGTTAAATAACTTGTGCAATTATAAGCTTGCAGAGGCTATTGCAGAGGGAATGTTGCAGGCTACCTATAGGTTTGATAAGTTTAAGTCAGAAAGAAAAGCTGTGCCGGAAATTATGGTGAACTATAATCCTATCCCGGGCAAAGAGCATAGGGCTGAGAAGGGAATAAATGAGGCTGAAAAGCTTATTGAGTCAATTTTTTTAGCAAGAGATCTTATAAATCAGCCTGCAAATGTAATTTATCCGGAGACTTTAGCCGATATAGCTAAAGAGAGGCTTGAAAAAAATGGAGTGAAAGTTACTATATATGGTAAAAAAGAAATTGAAGAACTTAAGATGGAAGCCTTTTTAAGTGTTGCCAGAGCAAGCTCAAAAGAGCCAAAGCTGATTGTTATGGAATATTACAATAATCCGGAATCAGATGAAAGGATAGCGCTTGTCGGCAAGGGACTGACCTATGATAGTGGCGGCTATGCAATTAAGCCTGCTACGGGAATGGTAACTATGCACATGGATATGGGTGGAGCAGGTACTGTAATTGGTGCAATGAATGCACTTTCAAGTCTTAAAGCCGAAGTTAATGTGGTGGCTGTAGTTGCAGCTTGTGAAAATATGATTTCAGGTGATGGTTACAGGAATGGAGATATAATTGGCTCTATGAGCGGCAAGACTATTGAGATAATAAATACAGATGCAGAGGGAAGACTTACTCTTGCAGATGCTGTTTATTATGCTACTAATAATCTTGGTGCAACAAAGCTCATTGATTTAGCTACTCTTACAGGTGCTTGTGCTATAGCACTTGGTGAGCAGGTGAGTGGAGCTATAACTAATAATGACGAATTTTTTGCCAAACTTTTGGCAGGAAATGAGAGAGCGGGAGAAATGATTTGGAAGATGCCTTCCACTGAATATTATAAAAAGATGAATGAATCTAAGGTAGCTGATATTAAAAATACCGGAGGAAAGTATGGTGGAATGATGACTGCCGGACTTTTTGTAGGTTCTTTTCTTGCAAAAGAAATACCTTGGATTCATGTAGACATAGCAGGAACAGCAGGTGTAGAGAAAGCTTATGGATATGTAGGAGAGGGTGCAACAGGAGTTATGGTTAAGAGCCTTTATTATGCTCTTACGGAATAAAAGGAGGTTAATATGGATGGTTTATCAATGAGCATAGCATCTCTTTCAACGGATATGGCTATGGCAAAGACAATGACAGAAGTAAGTACCGCAGTAATGAAGCAGAATATGGATGTGAATGAAACTTTAGGAAATGAGATGATAAAGATGATGGAAAAATCTGTGCAGCCTCATCTTGGAAATAATGTAGATGTAAAGCTTTAAGATATTTAGTTATAATTTGCCTATATGAAAGTTTACTTTCGTATAGGCAAATTTATATTATAAACATATGGTTGCAGTTATACTGATAGTTGAATAAATCAGAGACAGGAACTTAAGGTGTAAAATAATATAGGTTAGAATATCTTAAATACTTTTATCAGCTATACATTTTTATCATAGTAAACCTACTGGAAATATTGAAGAAAAACATGTATTATATAAGGACTTTACAAATTAAAAGCGAGAGGAAAATGTATGGAGAAAAAAAAAGTAAGTTTTAGTGGAAGTCTGGGTTTTATTCTGGCAGCAGCAGGCAGTGCGGTAGGAGTGGGGAATATTTGGAGATTTCCTTATCTTGCAGCTAAGGATGGCGGAGGTTTGTTCATATTAGTATATTTAATTTTAGTATTGACCTTCGGTTTTACCTTACTTACTACGGATATAGCAATAGGAAGAAAGACCAGAAAAAATGCCTTACAGGCTTTCGGAAGCATTTCGCCTAAATGGAGTTTTCTTGGAAAACTGACATTTTTGGTACCTGCACTTATAATGACATATTATTCAGTAATTGGCGGATGGATAACAAAGTATCTTTTTGATTATGTGGTAACTGATGGCTTGGAGATAGCGTCTGACGGATATTTTACAGGATTTATTACTTCAGAGGTATCTCCGATAATATTTATGCTAATCTTCCTTCTTGTAACTATATGGATAGTGTACAGGGGGGTAGAAAAAGGCATTGAGCAGTTTTCAAAATTTGTTATGCCGGGGCTTTTGTTGCTTATAATTGGCATTGCAATATTCTCACTCACTTTAAAAAATACTGATGCTTCAGGAGTTACCAGAAATGGTATAGATGGATTGAAAGTTTATCTAACCCCTAACTTTGAGGGATTGACCCTATCAAAGTTTTTAAATATTCTTCTTGATGTGATGAGCCAGTTATTCTTTTCTTTAAGTGTATCTATGGGAATTATGATAACATACGGCTCTTATGTGAAGAAGGAAACACATTTGGAAAAATCAATAACTCAGATTGAGATTTTTGATACAGGTGTTGCACTGATAGCGGGTATGATGATAATTCCTGCGGTGTTTGTATTCTTTGGAATGGAGGGAATGGGTTCAGGACCTAGTCTTATGTTTATTTCACTTCCAAAAGTTTTTGCAGCAATGGGGGGAGCCGGTAAGTTTGTTGGAATACTGTTTTTTATAATGGTAGTATTTGCGGCACTTACATCCTGTATCTCTATTATGGAAACTTTGGTTGCAAATTGTATGGAAATTTTCCATGCAGGCAGAAAAAAGGTGTGTATTGGAGTTGCGGTATTTAGCATAATAACAGCCATACTTATTTGCCTTGGATATAATGTTCTGTATTTTGAAGCTCCGCTGCCAAATGGCTCTACAGGACAGCTTCTTGATATAGCAGATTATATAAGCAATAGTTTTCTTATGCCTCTTATATCCCTTTTAACCTGTATTTTTATCGGATGGGTAGTTAAGCCTTCTTGGATTGAAGAGGAAATGCTTGAAAATGGTGCAGCCTTCCACAAAAAAAGAGTATATGAAATTATGGTAAAATACATTGCTCCTGTGATGATGGGAATTTTGTTCTTGCAGTCTACAGGAATATTTGGAATTCTTGGTTGGAAATAATGAAATTTGTGTGTTAAAATAAAGCATCTGTCATTTGGCGGGTGCTTTATTTTAATGAGAAATTTCTCTAAAATTATTTGTTGAGCATTAAATTTCTACGAGAGATTTATAACTTGCGTTAGAGAAATTTTATTGCATAGATTATGTGTGATGTGTGTACGGGTACAACTTAAAAAGGAGAAGAATGATGTACTATATATACATTTTATTATGTTCAGATAACACTTATTATACAGGATTTACAACTGATGTTGAGAAAAGAGTTGAAGAACATAATGAGGGAAAGGGAGCTAAATATACAAGAGGAAGAACTCCTTGTAAGCTGGTTTATAAAGAAATTTTTGAAGATAAAAGCAGTGCAATGAAGAGAGAATGGTATATAAAACACAGGCTTACAAGGAAAGAAAAAGAAGAGATGATTGGTAAATTTACAAAGTGAGCATCTGCTTTATATGCTCAGTAAGAATAGTAATTCCTGTTGAGTTTTCACCGCCTCTTGGTATGATGATATCAGCATATTTCTTGGAAGGTTCCACAAACTGTTCGTGCATAGGTTTAACCGTCTGTTGATACTGGTTGATAATAGAATCAATGGTTCTGGCTCTTTCGGTTACATCTCGTTTTATTCTTCTTAAAAGTCTTTCATCCGCATCCGTATCTACAAAAACTTTTATATCCATAAGGTCTCTTAACTCTTTATTTGCAAGAATGAGGATACCTTCTGCGATAATTACATTTTTTGGAAATACATGGGTGGTGGAGTCGGTCCTGTTATGGATTGAAAAATCATAAACAGGTATGTCGGCTTCTCTGCCTGCTATAAGTTCTTTGAGGTCTCTTACCATAAGATCGGTATCAAATGAATCGGGATGGTCATAATTAAGCCTGGTGCGTTCATCATAGCTGAGATTATCATGAGCCTTATAATAAGAATCATGACTTATTACAAGGATGTTGTCACCAAATGAGGCTTTAATCTTATTTACTATTGTTGTTTTGCCGGAAGCACTTCCACCGGCTATTCCTACTATACAGGGTTTGTTCATACTATCTCCTTTTAAATACAGATGTTTCTTAAAATTTACTATAAGTAATGGCATATGTCAAATGAAATAGCAGTGTAAATTTCAAAAAACAAGTTATGAAATAAAGTATAAATATAGTTAATGAAGAGGTATAAAGGAGCAGTAAATTGGATTTAGAGTATACTATGCTAGGAGGATCATATTATAGTAGAAAGAGATTTTAGAGGATCAGATTATGATGATAAAAAGTAAAGAAACTGGTTTTCATTATCAAATTAGCACAAAAATTTGTGAATTAATTGTAAATTATTACTAAAAGCATTTGCTTTTCCCCTAAAAAAGTATATAATAGAGATTGTTAAAAAAAGTCAAAGATTGTTATTTTAAACAAACAATCTTCAAATAAAATTTTAGGAGGAAATTAAAAATGGCAAGATTTACATTACCAAGAGACCTTTATCATGGAAAGGGTTCATTAGAAAACCTTAAGAACCTTAAAGGAAAGAAGGCTATCGTCTGTGTGGGCGGAAGTGCGATGAAGAAATTCGGCTTCCTTGACAGAGCGGTAAATTATCTTAAAGAAGCAGGCATGGAGGTTGAACTTTTTGAGGGAATCGAGCCGGATCCTTCCGTGGAGACAGTTATGCGTGGTGCTGAAGCTATGCTTAAGTTCGAGCCTGACTGGATAGTAGCTATGGGTGGCGGTTCACCTATCGATGCTGCTAAGGCTATGTGGATTAAGTATGAGCATCCTGAATGTACTTTTGAAGATATGTGTAAGGTATTCGGTATACCTGAACTTAGAAAGAAAGCTCATTTCTGTGCCATTCCTTCAACATCAGGTACAGCTACTGAAGTTACAGCATTTTCAATTATTACAGATTACTCAAAGGGTATCAAATATCCTATAGCTGACTTTGAAATCACTCCTGATATAGCTATTGTAGATCCTGACCTTGCTGAAACAATGCCTGATAAGCTCGTTGCACATACAGGTATGGATGCTCTTACACATGCTATTGAGGCTTATGTATCTACAGCGAACTGTGATTATACAGATCCGCTTGCGCTTCATGCAATGACAATGATTAAAGCTGACCTTGTTGATTCTTATAAGGGTGATAAGGATGCAAGAGCAAGAATGCACAATGCACAGTGTCTTGCAGGTATGGCATTCTCCAATGCTCTCCTTGGTATAGTTCACTCTATGGCACATAAGACAGGGGCTGTATTTGAGGATCAGGGCGCACACATCATCCATGGTGCTGCCAATGCAATGTATCTTCCAAAGGTAATTGCTTTCAATGCTAAGGATGCTACAGCAGCTAAGAGATATGCATATATTTCAGATTATATGGGAATTGGTGGTGCTTCTGAAGGTGAGAAGATTGCTAACCTTATTAAGTACTTAAGAGGAATGAATGACAGCCTTAGAATTCCTCACGGAATCGGTACTTACGGTGCAGACAGCTTCCCTGCTGAGAAGAGTTTTGTACCTGAGAACATCTTCCTTGAGAGACTTCCTGAGATTGCTAAGAATGCAATTGCTGATGCTTGTACAGGATCTAACCCAAGACAGCCTAAGCAGGAAGAGATGGAAAAACTTCTTAAGTGCTGCTACTATGATACAGAAGTTGATTTCTAATAATTGCTTCTTTGTAAATGAAAATATAAAAAAAGAGAACCCGGCATATGTCGGGTTCTTTTAATGTTTACCTATTGTTCTTTATTCTCGTTGCAGCAGCAGGTGTGCTCTTCTGCACAGGAATCCTTTTCTTTGTCAGATTTGTCCTGTTCTGAGCAGGATTCACAGGCTTCAGATTTTAGATCATTATAGAATTCTACTTCAATATCATCTTCATTTTCGTTATCTTCCGTGTCGGCTACATCACCTACAGCTTTTTCAATCTCTGCTTCAAACTCATCAAGTTTTTTGCGAAGAGCCTCACGCTCTTCCTTTGTCATATCAACAACAGCTTCCATAGCTTTTTTTGCTTGGCTCTTGCTTACATTTTCTTTAAAATCTTTGACAGCCTTTTTTCCCTCATTAATGATTTTGCTCTCAGTTGTAACCTGTTCACCTTTTTCAGAAAGCTTATCTAACATTTTACCGGCAGCTTCAGCAGCTACTGCAACAGCACCTATGCCGGCAAAACCTATTTTTTTTGCAATGTCCTTAAATTCATTTTTATTATTCATAATTACCTCCTGTCTTCGTTATTAATTCAAATAATTTCAGATAAATTATACCACTATTCATTAAAATATGCTACTCCCATTTCATTTTGTGGCAATTTTTCTTCCGACTATTGTAATAAATATTTTTGGATAGGTTAAGTTTTTACATCACTATTGGTCTTTATGGCAAAATATACATAGATATATTAATGATTTCAGCAGTTTACAAACTCCTTTTCTTAGTCTATAATATCAAAATGTAGTATTTTAATAGAAAAGGAAGCACAATATATATGGACATTTTGATAAAGAAGCGTAATGGAAAATATGAGAATCTTTGCGTTGAAAAGACTAAAAAGATGGTAGCCCTTGCCTGTGAAGGGCTTGACGGTTGTGATCCTATGGAGCTTGAAATGGATTCCAAGATTCAGTTTAAAAATGGAATGAGCACCAAAGAAATTCAGCAGGTGCTCATTCGTTCTGCTATCGAGAAGGTTATTGTAAATGAACAGAGTGAAAACGGCGGCGGACTTAACAGGATGAACAGCAAATGGCAGAATGTGGCTGCAAGGCTGTTTTTGTTTGACCTTTACAAAGAGGCTAAAATAAGCCGCAATTATAAGACTTTTGGTTATGGTGATTTTACAAAACTTATAGAAATGTTAGTCGAGAGAGGAATCTACACAGAGGATTTTATTACAAAGTATACAGAAGCCGAAAGAAGAGAACTGTCTGACTATATAAAACCGGAAAGAGACTTCCTTTTTAATTATGAAGGAGTGAAGTTGCTTGCAGACCGCTACCTTGTACATGGCAGGGATGGAGAAGTAATGGAGCTTCCTCAGGAAAGATTTATGGCAATAGCTATGCATCTTGCAAGTGTAGAAGAAGATAAGGTGTACTATGCTAAGGCTTTTTATGATTTGCTTAGTAAACTTAAAATGACGGTGGCTACTCCGACTCTTGCAAATGCGGGAACGACCTTTAATCAGCTCTCAAGCTGCTTTATAAGCACAGTTTCTGATAATTTATGGTCGATTTATGATGTAAACTCCAAGTTTTCCAAAGTATCTAAGCATGGAGGTGCACTCGGGATTTATCTTGGCAAGGTCAGAAGTCTTGGCAGTGATATAAGAGGATATAACAATGCTTCAGGTGGTGTTATTCCTTGGGTTAGACTTTACAATGACACAGCTGTTGCGGTAGACCAGCTTGGAAGAAGAAAAGGCGGTGCTTCCATTACCCTTGATATCTGGCATAAGGATTTGTATGAATTTATAGACCTTAGAACCAACAACGGTGATGACAGAAGAAAGGCTCATGATATTTTCCCTGCTATAAGCATACCGGATATTTTTATGGAAAGGCTTATAAACAGACAGGAATTCAGTCTTTTTGATCCACATGAAGTTGAAAAGCTTATGGGATTTTCTTTGGAAGATTACTACGATAAAGATGAAAAACATAAAGAATTTTCAGAAAGATATAAACTTTGTGAAAATGATAACAGACTTACAAAAATAACTGTTCCGGCTCTTGATATAATGAAAAAAATAATGAAAAGTGCGGTAGAAACCGGTACTCCATTCATTTTCTTTAGAGATACGGTAAACAGGGCAAATCCAAACAGCCACTCAGGCATGATTTACGGTTCAAACCTTTGCCACGAGATAGCTCAGAATATGAGTGAAACAAAGTATGTTTCTGAGGAAATTATTACAGAAAACGGTGAAACAAAGATAGTCACAACAGTTAAATCGGGGGATATGGTAACCTGTAACCTTAACTCGGTAAATCTCGGCAATGTTACCTTTGAAGAGCTTAAAGAAAATGTGCCTTTACAGATAAGAATGCTTGACAATGTAATTACATTAAATATGTTTCCGGTAGCAGATGCAAAGGTAACTTCACTAAAATACAGGGCAATAGGGCTTGGTGTGAGCGGGTATCATCATTATCTTGCTAAAAATGCTATAGCTTGGGAAAATGAAAAACATATTGAAGAGGCGGACAGACTTTTTGAAGAAATAGCTTATAATGCTATTAAGGCTTCTATGGAGCTTGCCAAAGAAAAAGGAGCTTATGCTGAGTTTGAAGGCTCGAAGTGGCAGACAGGAGAGTATTTTGACGAAAGAGGCTATGTAAGCAAAAGGTGGCAGGAATTAAAGAAAGATGTAATGAAGTATGGGCTTAGAAACGGCTATTTGATGGCGGTTGCCCCTACCGGAAGCACATCCAATATAGCAGGAACTACAGCCGGAATTGATCCTATATTTAAGAAGTTTTTTGTGGAAGAAAAGAAGGGAAGCTTTACGCCTAAGACTGCTCCTGAGCTAAATGACGAGACATTCTGGTATTATAAAGAAGCACATTATATTAACCAGCTTTGGTCAATAAGAGCCTGTGCGGCAAGGCAAAGACATATAGATCAGGCACAGTCTTTTAACCTCTATATTACACCTGAGGTTAAGGCGAAGGATATACTGGATATGTATGTAGAGGCTCATAAAGCAGGTATCAAAACAATTTATTATGTAAGAAACAGGTCGCTTGAAATGGATGAGTGTACAAGCTGTTCAAGCTGATAGATAGTATTATTCGGTATTTTAGCTGATATTTATGCAAAAGGTTGGCAGTAATGGAATGGAGATAAGATGGATAAGAAGAAAATTTTTAATGAACTTGGAAAAAGAGGAACTGAAGGCATATTAAATGGTAATACAACCAATCTTCGTGAGTGGAACCGTATAAAATATGACTGGGCAAATGTTATGTATCGTACCATGCTCAATAACTTCTGGATACCTGAGGAAATCTCGCTTGGTGAGGATGTAAAGCAGTTTTCATATCTGACTGCAGGAGAGAGGAAGGCTTTTGACAAGATTATTTCCTTTCTTAACTTTCTTGACTCAATTCAGTGTGAGAATCTGCCTCATCTGGCAAGGTATATAACAGCTGCAGAAGTTTCTTCTTTGCTTAATATTCAGGCATTTCAGGAGGAAATCCATGCACAGAGTTATTCTTACATACTTGACACTGTGACTAACCCTGTAACAAGGGATAAGATTTATGATGAATGGCGTGAAGATCCGATTTTATTTAGCAGAAATAAGTTCATTGCCGATATGTATCAGAGGTTTTCGGATGATCCAAGCACAGAGAACTTTGTGCGTTCGGTAATGGCTAACTACATCCTTGAAGGTATTTATTTTTACAGCGGTTTCAGCTTTTTCTATACCCTTGCAAGACAGGGCAAGATGACAGCTACAAGTACCATTTTCAAATATATAAACAGGGATGAGATTACCCATTTGGTGCTTTTCCAGAATATTTTAAGGGAGCTTATGAAGGAAAATCCTGAGATTTTTACTGATGAGCTTAAAGAGGAACTGAGGGAAATGGTTAAGGTTGGCACTTTAAATGAAATAGAGTGGGGGCAGTATGTGACTAATAATGAGATTTTAGGTATAAATAATGAGTTGATAGAGAGGTATATTAAGTACCTTTCAAATCTTAGATTAAGGGCCATAGGTCTTCCTGTGTGGTTTCCTGAAATTACCGAGAATCCAATGGCTTGGATAGAAAGTTTTTCAAATCTGAATGCCACAAAGACAGATTTCTTTGAAGCAAAGGTAACAAACTATACCAAGGCAGCGGCTTTTGATTTTGATTCATTGGAATAGGATAATTAAAAATTCCTACTATCTTTTTTTAATAGAAAAGGTTATAATAGATTAGCATGACTTTAAAATGATTATAATGTTTAATTTATTATATATAGTGGAGTAGGAAAGGAGCTTTATTTTATGCTTGGCAGTGATATTGGAATTGATTTAGGTACAGCAAGTGTGCTGGTTTATATAAAGGGTAAGGGAGTAGTATTAAAAGAGCCTTCAGTAGTGGCTATTGACAGAGATACAAAGAAGGTAAAGGCAATAGGTGAAGAAGCAAGATTTATGCTTGGAAGGACACCGGGTAATATTATGGCAATCCGTCCTTTGAGACAGGGAGTTATTTCAGATTATGATGTAACTGAGAAAATGATGAAATATTTTCTACAGAAGGCAGGCGGTAAGAGATTTTTCAGGAAACCGAGAATAAGTGTATGTATACCTTCGGCTGCTACTGAGGTTGAGAAGCGTGCAGTTGAAGAAGCTACTTACAATTCAGGTGCAAGAGAAGTTGCCATTATAGAAGAGCCTATTGCAGCAGCTATCGGAGCAGGTATAGATATCTCAAAGCCTTGTGGAAATATGATAGTGGATATCGGAGGCGGTACCTGTGATGTAGCTGTAATTTCGTTGGGCGGCTCTGTTGTGAGTTCTTCTGTAAAGATTGCAGGGGATGATTTTGATGATGCAATTATGAAATATATGCGTAAAAAACACAATCTTCTGATAGGTGAGATGACGGCAGAAGAGATTAAGATAAAAATCGGTTCAGCCTTTAAGCGTCCGGAACTTGTAACCTTGGATGTAAGGGGTAGAAATCTGCTTACCGGTCTTCCAAATACAATTACAGTGACATCCGATGAGACACTTGAAGCATTGGAACTTCCTTGTAAACAGATAATAGATTCTGTACATCAGGTACTGGAGAAGACTCCACCGGAACTTGCGGCAGATATAGCTGACAGGGGAATAGTGCTGACGGGTGGAGGAGCCTTGCTTTGGGGGATGGAGCAGCTTCTTGAATCTAAAACAGGAATAAATACTATGACAGCAGAAAACCCTATGAACTGTGTTGCGATAGGTACAGGAAAGTTTGTAGAATTTTTAAGTAATACCACCGGTTTTAAGTAATAATAAGAGTTAAGTTTTATTTGATAATTGTCGATATATTTATATAAAGGAAAAATTACTCAAAGATGGAGGAACTTAAATGCTAAGAAGCCTTTACACTGCCTATACAGGCATGGTTAATGAACAGAGAAGAATGGATATAATGACCAATAACCTTGCTAATGCAACTACAGCCGGATTTAAGATGGAAAGTTCTTCGAGCCAGTCATTTGATAAGGTTTTAGGAATTAAGATAAGAGATGTATCTGAAGCTTTTAATGACCATAGCATAGGTCAGATGAGTCTTGGAGTGAAGGTTGGCGAGGTATTTACCGACTATTCCCAGGGAGCTCTTAGAGATACTGCAGGGAAATATGATTTAGCACTTTCCGGAAAAGGTTTTTTTGCAGTTAGATTTGTAGATAAGAATGGAAATGAGTCTACTAAATATACTAGAGATGGTAATTTTAGGCTGACTAAGGATGGTCATGTGACTGATGTATATGGAAATCAGCTTAGAACAGAGGGTGGTGTGCTGCAAGTTCCGGTGGATTCTGAAAATATTTCCATAGGTACAGATGGAACAGTTTCTATTAATAATCAGGTTATAGATAAGATAAAAGTAGTTGATTTTGAAAGCTATGACTATATAGAAAAGTTTGGAGACAATCTATATAAGACTGTAGATGGAGCTGTGGAGAAAGAGTCAGAAGCACAGGTTTTGCAAGGCTATATAGAACAGTCAAATGTAAACTCAGTGCGTGAAATGGTAAATCTTATAACTATAACAAGGGCTTATGAAGCAGGACAGAAAATGATTCAGAGTTCAGATAAAATTATGGAAACAGCAGTTAATTCAGTAGGTAGAATCGGTTAAGGCTAAAGGAGGATAATAATGCTTAGGTCGTTATGGAGTGCTGCATCGGGAATGATGGCGCAGCAGATGAATCTTGATACTATTTCAAACAATATAGCTAATATAAATACAACAGGATTTAAGACTCAGAGCATGGAGTTTAAATCTTTGCTTTATCAGCAGTTAAAAGCTAAATCGACTGACAGTGAGGGTAATCCAAAGCCTGTTGGTGTACAGGTAGGTCTTGGAGTTCGTAATGCTTCGGTGACTGCTAAATTTACACAGGGTGCAGCCCTAGATACAGAAGAAAAGCTGGATCTTTTTATTCAGGGGAATGGTTTTTTTTCGGTAAAAATAGGAGAAAAAACAGCATACACTAGGAACGGACATTTTGGCCTTTCGGCTGTTGAAGGTGGTTGGGAGCTTACCAATTCAGATGGTAATCCTGTTCTCAGCACTAAGGGAACACCTATTAAAATAGACAGTTCTTGGGATCCTAAGGACATAAGCATAGATACAGCGGGTAATGTACTTCGCAGAGTAGATGATAAGAAGGCAGGCTCAACTAAGCATGAAAACCTTGGAAAGATAGCACTTTATCAGTTTAATAATCCTGCTGGTTTAAGTAGAAGTGGCGGAAGTCTTTATTATGAGACTCCGGCTTCAGGAGAGGCAAGGAGTGAAGAAACAGATACAGGCCTTAGCAAGAGTCTTATTAAATCCGGATACCTTGAAGCCTCCAATGTATCTGCAGCCGATGAAATGGTAAATATGATAGTTACGCAAAGGGCATATCAGCTCAATTCAAAGGCTATAACAGCTTCAGATGAAATGCTTGAACAGGCTAATAACCTGAGGAGGTAACAATGGATTTTCTTTCTATAAATAATAATTATTACAATGGACTTATGGAAAATACAGCTGCCGGTATGACAACTAAAAAGCTTACCGATTCAGTAAGAAAAGCCGAAAATAATTCTGAAGATGAAGAATTAATGAAGGCCTGCAAATCTTTTGAGGCTTATATGGTAGAGCAGGTTATGGCTAAGATGGAAGAAATATCCCATATTGATGGAGTAGATTCTGAGAAAGACAATGAATATATGGCTATGTTTAATGACAGCTTTATCAAGTATAAGGCTGAATTATTGACAGAGAATACGGATTTGGGCATAGCAAAGATGCTTTATGAATCTATGAAAAGAAATATTACTAAACCGGAAACTGCTGGTGAGAGTTCTGAAAAGTAAAATGGATGTAGAATAGATGCCTGCATATGGTTAAAAGCTGTATGCAGGCTTGTTAAGTGTGGGAGATAATTGCTTTGGAATTAGAAACTATTAATGGCCATGTAGAGAAAATTGTTTTTAGGAATCAGGAAAATGCCTATACGGTGGCAAGCCTCAGTGTAGAGGGCGATGAGGTTATGTGTACAGGTTATTTTGCAGATCTTACTGAAGGTGACAAACTTATTGCGGAAGGAAGTTTCGTTGAGCATAAGCAGTATGGAATACAGTTTGTAGTAACTGCCTATGAGATACAAGAACCCGAAACTTCTATAGCTATGGAGAAATACCTAGGTTCAGGAATTATTAAAGGTATAGGGCCTGCACTTGCATCTAAGATTGTAAAAAAATTTGGAGATGATACCTTTAATATAATTGACAGAGAACCTGAAAGACTATCTGAAATTAGAGGAATAACAGAGAAAAAAGCGAGTGAGATAGCTACACAGTTTGAAGAAAAAAGAGAATTTCGTAATGCAATGCTTTTTCTTAATCAATACGGTGTTTCAAACTCATTAGCAATGAAGATATACAAAGAGTATGGTATAAAGGTTATGAAGATTGTGCGTGAAAATCCATATAGACTTGCTGAGGATATTGCAGGAGTAGGATTTAAAACCGCAGATGAAATTGCACTAAAAATGGGATTTTCTATGGAATCTTCAATGAGGATGAAGGCGGGAATCTTATTTGTCTTAAGTCTTGCAGCATCAAATGGACACACTTACCTGCCATTTGAAATTTTGTTTGAAGAGTCCAAAAGACTGCTTGGAATTTCTGAAGATGAGTTTGAAAATGACATTTATGAACTTAAGTCTGATAAAAAGATTTTCTTAAAAGAGATAAACCATGAACGCAGGGTTTATAACAATAATCTTTACTATATGGAGCTTACAGTGGCCAGAAAACTTTTGGATTTAAACACTAAAAGCAATAATAATTTTAAAGTCATGGAAGCCAAGGTAAGAGAAGTTGAAAAGAAAATAGGAATTAATCTGGAAGTTTTACAGAGAAAGGCTGTGTATGAGGCTGTTGAGAGTGGACTTGTAATTATTACAGGAGGTCCGGGTACGGGAAAGACAACAACCATAAATGCGATAATTAAACTTTTTGAGATGCAGAATATGGAGATTTTACTTGCAGCACCTACGGGGAGGGCTGCAAAGAGAATGACAGAAACAACGGGGATGGAAGCTCAGACCATTCATAGGTTGCTAGAATTAAATGGTAATCCTGAAGAGGGTGGTGTAATGAGATTTGAAAGGAATGAAGAAAATCCTCTTGAGACAGATGTGATAATTATAGATGAAATGTCAATGGTTGATACATATCTGATGTACTCGTTATTAAAAGCAATAACCGTAGGAACCAGACTTATCCTGGTAGGAGATGTGGATCAGCTTCCCAGTGTAGGTCCCGGTAAGGTTTTAAAAGACATAATAAGCTCTGAAAAGTTTAATGTTGTAATGCTGAATGAAATCTTCAGGCAGGCTGCGGAAAGTGATATTATTACAAATGCACATAAAATAAATGCCGGGAAAAGTATTAAGTTAGATAATAAGAGTAAAGACTTTTTTATGATTAAAATGGATAATTCCTTGCAAATACAGAGAGCTTTAGTAAGCCTAATTGATGAGAAACTTCCTAAATATGTTTCTGCGACAAAGCATGATATTCAGGTATTGACACCATCCAGAAAAGGAGAGTTGGGGGTTGAAAACTTAAATAAAATCCTTCAGATGTATATCAATCCTCCTAATATAAATAAAAAAGAAAAACAGTGGGGTGAAATGGTTTTTCGTGTAAACGATAAGGTAATGCAGATAAAAAATGATTATCAGTTAGAGTGGAAGATTGTAACAAAGACAGGACTTACAATGAAAACAGGTACAGGAGTTTTTAATGGTGATTGTGGAATTATAAGAGAAATAAATGACTATGCCGGAACAGTGACGGTTGAATTTGATGAGGGGAAGATGGTGGAGTATTCAAATTCAACTCTGGAGGAATTGGATTTGGCTTATGCAGTTACTATACATAAGTCGCAGGGAAGTGAGTATCCGGCAGTAATAATTCCGTTATTAAATGCTCCAAGACCTTTGTTAAACAGAAATCTTTTGTACACTGCAGTTACCAGAGCCAGAAAATGTGTTGCAATTGTAGGAAGTGAAGGTTCGGTAAATGAAATGATACAGAATGAGAGTGAAATGAGAAGAAATACAGGGCTTGTGGACAGCATAATAGAAATGGAGGAAGCTGATAATGTATAAATTTAAAAGCAGGGTCAGATTTAGCGAAACTGCGAAAGATAATAAGTTAGCGATACCACATCTTATAAGTTATTTTCAGGATTGTTCCAATTTTCACAGCAATAGCATAGGTTTATATAAAGATAAACTTTTAGGAATGGAGAGAGCTTGGTTTTTAAGTTCTTGGCAGATAGTGATTAATAGAAGACCTGATATAGATGAAGAGATTGAGGTTGAGACAAGGGCTTATGAGATTAAAGGTGTTTATGGATTTAGAAATTTCATTATGTACGGTGCAGATAAAGAGGTGTGTGCTTATGCCAATTCCATTTGGTTCTATGTTGATACTGAAAAGGGAAAACCTGTAAAGTATGAGAAAGAAGGTATAGGATTTGAAATAGATGAAGAATTTCCTATGGAAAAGGCGGATAGAAAGATAGTGATTCCAAGTGATTTAGAAAAAATTATAAAGGCTGATTGTCTTAAGGTGAGGGAATCGCATCTGGATTCAAACTGTCATATGAACAACAGGGAGTATGTGAGGATTGCACTTGACTTTCTGCCTGAGAGTTTGGAACTAGACAGGATAAGGCAAATAAGGGTAGAATATAAGAAGGCAGCAGTACTTAATGAAACAATGATTCCTGCTTATTATTTTGATGAAGGCAATAATAGAATTTTTGTTTCACTGGATAATGAAGTCGGAGAAAATTTTGCAAAGGTTGAATTTGAGCTTGGATAGAGAGGAAAGAAGATGAGATTAGGGTATAAACAGAAACTTGCTATAGTTAAAAAAACAGATTTCGGATTATTTCTTACAGATATAGAAAAAAAAGAAGATAAGAAAAGAGACACAAAAGATGAGGTTTTACTGCCTAAAAATCAGGTAACGGAAGATATGGAGTTAGGCTCTGAAATTGAAGTTTTTATCTATAAAGATTCTGAAGACAGGTTGATTGCGACTAGAATGGAGCCTTTTATTAAGGTAGGAGAAATAAAGAAGCTAAAAGTGAAAGAGGTTAATACAATTGGAGCATTCCTTGACTGGGGACTTTCGAAGGATTTGTTTTTGCCGTTTAAAGAGCAGATTTATGACATAAGCCCCGGCGATGAAATACTCGTAATAGTTTATGTGGACTTGAGTGACAGGCTCTGTGCGACAATGGATTTATATTCAAGACTATCTCTCCTTACTCCTTATCAGAAAGATGATATGGTAAAAGGAACTGTTTATCAGGTACATGAGCAGTTTGGAGCTTATGTGGCAGTAGATAATAAATACTCTGCACTTGTGCCGAAGAAAGAACTTCATACGGAGCTAAAAGCAGGAGATTGTATTGAGGCGAGAGTGCTTGAAGTAAAGGAAGATGGTAAAATGGATCTTTCACTCAGGCAGAAGGCTTATGTACAGATGGATGCAGACTCAGAGGTAGTGCTTGAAAAATTAAGGGCAGCAGGAGGACACTTACCTTATCAGGATAAGAGCGATGCGGAAGAAATAAAAAAAGAGTTTAGTATGAGTAAGGCTGCTTTTAAGAGAGCCATAGGAAGGCTTTATAAAGAACGGATTATTTTAATTGAAAAAGATGGAATAAGATTAGCAGAATAGTTATTGACAAGGTCACATGATTGTGGCATAAATTATGATATAGAGTAATAACTCATGCAGGCTCTATGCTGAAAGGATTAGTTTGAATCCATTATTTTAAATTTAGAAGGAGAGAAGTAAAATGGAAGAAATTGTTATTGACTGTGGAGAGATGGCCACGAAAGCTATGGCTCACGCATATCTTGAAGGAGTTTTTAACTGGGATGAGGACAGCATTACAGATACAGATACCTTATTAGAGTACCTGCTTTCTATAGATGAGTCCACTGAAATTACTTTTGAAGATGTTGATTTGCTTGAGATTAATCTCGGAGAATATGGACAGGAGATTCTTGAGACATTCGAGCAGGCTGAGCAGTCAAATGAGAATATTAAACTTGTATGATGAAATTAATTAGAAAATTTTATCCTGATGCCAGACAGAATTCAATTTATGAAGTTGATTTTAATGGACTGTATAAAAAAGGTATGAGGGGATTGATATTTGATATTGATAATACCCTTGTACCACATGGTGCAGATGCAGATGAAAGAATTGAAAAACTGTTTAGTGAACTTAAGAGAATGGGTTTTAAGACATTTTTGCTATCAAATAATAAATTAGAGAGAGTGAAGAGATTTAACAAAAATATTCGTTCTCTCTATATTTATAAGGCAGGAAAACCCAAAATTACAAACTATCTTAAGGCTGTAAGGATGATGGGAACAAAGAAGGAAACTACTGTATTTATAGGGGATCAGCTTTTTACAGATATTTTAGGTGCAAAGAGAGCGGGAATCAGTAACATTTTACTTAATCCGATTGACAAAAAAGAAGAGATACAGATAGTGCTTAAAAGATACCTTGAAAAAATTGTGTTAGCTGCATACGAAAAGGAAAGAAAGGCAGGAAACTGATATGAATATCACAGGGCATACCGGACTGCTTGCTTTATTTGGTTCACCGGTTGCACATTCGGGTTCGCCGGCAATGTACAATTATAGTTTTAATAAACTTGGACTTGACTATGTGTATGTAGCGATAGATGTAGGAAGGGAAGGGCTTAAAGAAGCTGTGGCTGCTGCAAGGCTCTATAATATGCGAGGATTTAACCTCACAATGCCCTGTAAAAATGATGTGATTTCTTATATAGATGAGCTGTCTTTGCCTGCGAGATTTATAGGTGCAGTGAATACTGTGGTAAATGAAAACGGAAAATTGATTGGTTACAATACGGATGGAATTGGCTTTATTAAAAATCTTGCAGCACATAACATAGAAATAGCTGATAAGAGGATTGTAGTAGCAGGAGCAGGAGGAGCGGCAACAGCAATCGTAGTACAGTCCGCCTTAGATGGTGTTGCCGAGATAAGTATTTTTAATAAAAAAAGCCTGAATTTTGACAAGATGGTTGAAACTATTGCAAGAATAAAAGATGAAGTTCCGAATGTGGTCATAAGTATAAATGATATCGAAGATGAGAAATTATTTACAAATAAGATTAAGTCGGCAGATATTTTCATAAATGCAACAGCGGTAGGAATGAAACCGCTTGATAATGAATCTATTGTTAAAGATATATCTGCTTTTCGTAAAGGTTTGGTAGTTGCGGATGTAGTGTATAACCCTCTTGAAACCAGACTTCTAAAAGAAGCAAAAGAGAGAGGGTGTACTTGCATAGACGGAAAAGGAATGCTGTTATGGCAGGGGGTATATGCTTTTGAGCTTTATACAGGGAAAGATATGCCGGTTGAAGAAGTAAGAAAAAAATTCTTTTAACAGAAAGGAGAACCGACTATGGATGTAACTGTAAGAAACTTAACTATTGGTGAGGGAAAACCTAAAATCTGTGTGCTTGTTATGGGTAAAAACAAGGCAGAGGTGGTAGAAGAAGCGAAAAAAGCGGTAGACAGTAAAGCGGATCTCATCGAATGGAGAGCAGATATGCTCAGAGAAGGAGAATTTGATGAGGATTATCATAATGAGATTTTATCTGAGGTAAGAAATGTCATAGGTGATCTTCCTATAATCTATACCTTTAGAACCATGCCTGAAGGCGGGAAAGAAATTGACAACGAGAAGTATCAGGATCTGATTCTTTCTGTGGCAAATGCAGGGATTACAGATATGATTGATGTTGAAATATTTTCGTTTAAGTTTAAGGCGAGAGATATAATTGATGAGATACATAGTTTTACAGATGTTAAGGTAATCGGTTCTTATCATGATTTTTCGGGTACTCCGGATACAGCTGAACTGGTATACAGACTGTCAGTAATTGATAATTGTAATGCAGATATTCTTAAGATTGCAACTATGCCACATAAGAAAAAAGATGTAATGAGAATTATGACGGCTACTGTTCTTTCTTATACCAGACCTAACCCAAAGCCTATTATTAGTATAGCTATGGGCAATATGGGAAGGATTACAAGACTTCTGGGTGAATTTACAGGTTCTTCGATTACTTTTGCAAGCATAGGTAAGTCGAGTGCCCCGGGACAGATGGAAATTACGGAAGTCAGAGAAATATTGGACAGGCTGGATGCGGTATTATGATGAAAAACATCGTACTGACAGGTTTTATGGGCTCGGGTAAAACTACTATAGCTAAGGCAATTGAAAGAAAAATGGGAATTTCCTTTGTTGATACAGATGAGCTTATTGAGACTTATGAGCAGTCTAAAATAAGTGAAATATTTAATCTCAAAGGGGAGAAATATTTTAGAAAGCTGGAAACTAAAATATTAAAAAATCTCATAGAGGCTGATGGACTTAAAGTGCTCTCAACCGGTGGAGGAATAATTACAAATGAGGAAAACATATTGCTTCTAAAACAACTTGGAACGGTTTTTTATCTTAGAATAAAACCGGAAACAGTAGTAAAAAGACTTGATGGAGATGTAACAAGACCTTTACTTTTGGGAGAGGATAAGCTTGCTAAAGTAGAAAAGCTGATGAATGAAAGAAAAGAAGCCTATGAAAAGACAGCAGATGTGACTATTGATGTAGATGATATTTCGGTAGAGAAAATTGTCGGTAAGATTGTTGAGAAAATGCTTGACAATAGCATTGCATAGATGTATAATAAACAGATGTGACGGAATAATTATGTCGTTATTCAGGTAGGCCCGGACATCCTATTGGGATAATACATTTTTATCTGCCATAAGAACAGACAAAGCAGCACATACTCCTTAATGTGCTTTTTACAATATTTTTGGGAGGAATAACCATGAAGACTTTTATGGCTAACCCTAACAGCGTTGAGAAGAAATGGTATGTAATTGATGCTGAGGGACAGACACTTGGACGCCTTGCAACAGAGGTGGCAAATATTTTAAGAGGTAAGAAGAAACCTGAATATACACCTTTTATAGATACCGGTGATTATGTAATTGTTATTAATGCTAAAGGCATTAAGGTAAGTGGTAAGAAGCTTGATCAGAAGATTTACTATCGTCATAGTGATTATGTTGGTGGACTTAAGCAGAAGACGCTTAGGGAAACTCTTAATACAAAGCCGGAAGATGCTATTACTCATGCAGTAAAGGGTATGCTTCCAACCGGAACTCTTGGCAGAAATATGCTCAAGAAACTTCATGTATATGCTGATGCTGAGTATGCACAGACAGCTCAGAAGCCTGAAGTTTATGAGATTAAGAGCAGATACTAATTAGAGTGAAGGGAGGATATTACATTGGCTACTGTTAAATTTTATGGAACCGGAAGAAGAAAAAGCAGTGTTGCAAGAGTATATCTTGTAGCAGGATCAGGTAAGATTGTAGTAAATAAGAGGGACATAGATGAGTATTTCAGTCTTGAAACCTTAAAGACAATAGTTCGTCAGCCACTTGCTCTTACACAGACAGGTGAGAAGTTTGATGTTCTTGTTACTGTACACGGTGGTGGTACAACAGGTCAGGCTGGTGCTATTCGTCACGGTATTTCAAGAGCTCTTCTTGAGGCAGATGCAGACTATCGTCCATCTCTTAAGAAAGCAGGCTTCCTTACTCGTGATTCCAGAATGAAAGAAAGAAAGAAATACGGACTTAAGAAAGCTCGTAAAGCACCACAGTTTAGTAAGAGATAAGAAACAGCAATTTTTACATCCCGTAAAATTGAGCAAAAGCTTGATTTTATGGGATTTTTCTTTGCCTGCGTTTCTTAGCATTTCTCCGTGATAGTAACACGATAGTAACAAATTATGAGACTAGTTGAGGTATCCTCCGGATGACTTTTGCAACTGCCTGAACGATAATAAAGTAGAAATTTCCCATAAGACTTTAAAAATAAAGTTCTTTGTGTTAGACTTTTCCTATAATAATTAGTTCCATCTAATGCAAGGAGGACAAAATGGAAGTTAAAGAAAAATTGGCAAAATTAAGAGAAGGAATGTCAGCATCAGGGATTGACCTATATCTCATACCTACTGCTGATTTCCATGAATCGGAGTATGCCGGAGAGCATTTTGGCGTAAGAAAATATATGTCAGGTTTTACAGGCTCAGCAGGTACTCTTTTGGTAGGAAAAGAAAAGGCTGCTCTTTGGGCAGATGGCAGATATTTTATTCAGGCAGAAAGAGAGCTGAAAGAAAGCACTATAGAACTTATGCGTATGGGTGAGGAAGGTGTTCCTACAATAGAGAAATACATTGAGGATAACATTCCTGAAAATGGAGTGCTTGGCTTTGATGGAAGAGTTATAAACTCTGCTTTGGGTAACAAGCTTAAAAAGGCTATAGCTAAGAAGAATACAGCTATTAAATACGACAAAGATTTAGTCGATGAATTCTGGACAGACAGGCCTGCACTTTCTGTTAAGCCTGCATTTTTCCTTGAAGAAAAATATTCGGGAAGACCTGCATCAGATAAGCTTGCCTTTGTAAGAAAAACAATGAAAGATGAGGGAGCAGATGCCTTCGTGCTTACTTCCCTTGATGATATAGCCTGGCTTTATAATATGCGTGGAGATGATATCCCTTGCAACCCTGTGGTGCTTTCTTATACAGTTGTATTTATGGACAAGGCAGTACTTTTCCTTAATGAAGCAGTACTTAATGACAAGCTTAGAGCTGAATTCACGGCAATTAATGTAGAAATAAAGCCATACAATGATATTTATGAATATGTAAAAGGTCTTAAAGAATGCAAGAAGGTAATGCTTGACGGCAAGAAGGTAAACTATGCAATCTATAGCAACATACCTGAAAATGTAGAAAAGCTTGACAAGACAAATCCAACAACACTTGAAAAATCTAAAAAGAATTCTACAGAGATAGAAAATATTAAAAAGGTTCATGTAAAAGACGGAATCGCTATGGTAAAGTTCATTTACTGGGTTAAGAAGAATGTCGGCAAGATGAAGATTACAGAGATTTCTGCAAGTGATTATCTTGAGGCAAGAAGAAGGGAGCAGGAAGGCTTTATTGAGCTTTCATTTGATACTATAGCCGCATATAATGCAAATGCTGCAATGATGCATTACTCAGCTACTCCTGAGCATGATGCCGAGCTTAAGCCGGAAGGCTTCTTCCTAGTAGATTCGGGTGGACAGTATTATGAAGGAACTACAGATATTACAAGAACCATAGTACTGGGACCTCTTAAAGACGAGTGGAAGAGAGATTATACGCTTACACTTAAGGGACATATGAATCTCTTAAATGCTAAGTTCTTATATGGTTGCACAGGTATCAATCTTGACATACTTTGCCGTGCTCCTCTGTGGAATATCGGTATAGACTACAAGTGTGGTACAGGTCATGGAGTTGGTTATCTCTTAAATGTACATGAGGCTCCAAACGGTTTCAGATGGAAGATGGTTCCTGAAAGAAATGACAGTGCGGTACTTGAGGAAGGTATGATAACCACAGATGAGCCGGGGGTTTACGCAGAGAACAGCCATGGAATAAGAATTGAAAATGAGCTGCTTTGCAAGAAGGATATTAAGAATGAATATGGTCAGTTTATGTGCTTTGAGCCTGTAACCTATTGCCCTATTGATAAAGAAGCTATTGATGTATCTTATCTTGAAAAGAAAGATATAGAGCAGATAGATGCTTACCACAGGTTGGTATTTGAGAAGCTTTCACCTTATTTTGAGGGTGAGGAATTGGCTTGGCTTAAAGAGGCTTGTGCTCCGATTTGATGTTATATACCTTTCTTATAAAAAGTAACCTAGGGGGTGTTTATATGAACATTGCAACTATAATGTTACCTATAATGTCCGTAGTAGGCATTGCTGTCATTGTATTTGCTGTAAGATTCATTGTTAAAAAATATAAAAATGATTAAGCAATGTTATAGAAACTAATTAGTAAGAGGAAGTAAAGGTTAATCACCAATACTTCCTCTTACTAATTTACATAAATTTACTTCTTTGTATCTTATAGCTTAACTTAGTAAGCAGGTTAAAAGGTAAAAATTTAGTTCCAAAGGCTGCAAGGGCTATCAGGTTATCAGAAAAAACTACAGGCTTTCTCTTAAACATAGCTCTTAAAGCTCTTTTTGCACAGGCTCTCGGAGTAGCGGTTGCAAATTCCTTAGAAGCTCCTGCTGTAGCAAAAAACTCGGTTTTCATCGGCCCCGGACAAAGAGTGGTAACAGAAATGGGCTTTCCACTCCTTTTAAGCTCCTCATTGACAGCAGCAGAAAGACTGAGTACATAGGCTTTTGAAGCATAATAAGAGGAAAGCAGAGGCCCCGGCAGAAAGGCGGCAACACTTGCAACATTCAGTATATAACCTCGTTTCTGCGTTTTGATAAATTCCTGACTAAGCAGAGTAAGGGCTGTAATGTTGGTATTAATTAAATTAGTATTTTCTTCATTTGAAATATTCTGAAATGCCTTAAGTATACCAAAGCCTGCATTATTAATAAGTACATCTATGTTATTTTTATAACAATGTTCTACAAGCTTTTCTACTTCTGAAACTTTAGATAAATCAGATGGAACTACCTCTACATTTATCTTGTATTTTTTCTCTAAAACCTTCTTAAGTGACTCCAGTCTGTCTTTTCGCCTTGCACTTATAATCAAATCATACCCGTTTATAGCAAGAAGTCTTGCAAATTCGACTCCAAGTCCGCTGCTGGCACCTGTAATTAAAGCTAACATACGAATTCTCCTAAAATCTGTTATAATTATAAAGTTTAGTATTTTTGACCTGAAAAATCAAGATATTAGTCCTAAAATTTGCAATAAACCTTGACAAATATCTGTCTAATGGTATCATTTTATAGAACATATATTTATAGGAAGACAGGAGGTGTAAGATGTTAGTTATACCTATTTATAATACAATAATTTTACCGGAAGTACAATACAATCTTGAGCCGGATTCATTAACTGAGAGAGAGAAAGCTTCTCTTAAGACAGAGGATACTGTAATACTTTTGCCTCTGAAAGAGAGCAGGGTAAGGGAAGAAATTAAATCGGAAGATTTTTATCCTATCGGCTTAACAGGAGTTGTAAAAGGCATAAGAAATAATGATGAAGATTTTATTATTGCAGTGCGAACTGATGTTAAGGTAAAGGTGCATAATCTTGTAGCAAATAAGGAAATACTGGTTGCTGACTATGAAATAATTTATGATGAAACGGATATAGATGAAAGAGAACAGAGGGCAGTATTTAATATGGTAATGGAAAGCCTTGCACAGATTTCTTCTTATTTTCAGTGGGGAAGTTGGGCAATGCGTTTTTCTGAGAAGCTTGATAATGTAAATGAGGTTATAAGCATAGTAGGGCCTTATACAGATTTGACAGTAGAAGAAAAATATGCAATGCTTGAAACTGATTCTCTGTTAGAAAGATACCATCTTATTTCAGAAGCTATGCTAAAGTACAAGGATCTGGTAGAACTTCAGGTGGATATAAGTAAAAAAATTCAGGATAAACAGGGTGATAATTACAGGGAAAATATGATTAGGAGGCAGATAGAGCTTCTTAGTGATGAATTGAATGAGTATAATCCTGAAGAAGTGTCTGATGTTAAAAGGCTTGAAAGTAAGATTAAAGAAGCAGGGTTTCCGGATGAGGCAAGGGCTGAAATTGATAGGGTATTTAATAAGTTTAAGCAGATGGGGAGCGAGGATCATGAGTATGGCTCAACCTTAGAATATCTTGAATTTGTAACTGCCCTAAGTTGGAAACCTGCTGAAGAAACTGATATAGACATAAAAAAGGCTAAAGACATATTAAACAAGAGTCATCATGGACTAAAAAAACCAAAGGAAAGAGTAATAGAACAGATTGCAGTTATGGCTTTGAAAAAACAGAACGCAGGTTCAATTATTCTTTTTACAGGAGCGCCCGGTACAGGTAAGACAAGTATGGGAAAGGCGATAGCTGAGGCTCTTGGCAGGAAGTATATACGAATAAGTCTTGGCGGTGTAAAGGATGAGGCTGAGATAAGAGGGCATAGAAGAACTTATATCGGTGCTATGCCGGGGCGTATTATGGAAAGCATTAAGCGTTCGGGGGTGAATAATCCGGTCATTGTATTGGATGAGATAGACAAGTTGGGATATGGTAGTTTTAACGGAGATCCTGAAAGTGCTTTGCTTGAAGTTCTTGATCCTGAGCAGAATGTAACCTTTACAGACCACTATATGAATGTGCCTTATGATTTGTCTAAGGTACTATTTATATGTACGGCTAACAGCATAGATGAAATGAGTGAGCCTTTGCTTGACAGGATGGAGATTATAGAATTGTCAGGCTATACTGCTGAAGAAAAATTCCATATCGCTAAGGAACATTTAATGGCAAAATCACTTGAGGAAACCGGACTTTTAAAGAAAAATATAGGAATTTCAGATTCAGTACTTAAAAATATAATTGCAAATTATACAATGGAAGCCGGTGTAAGAGGACTTAAAAAACAGATTGATAAACTTATGCGGCAGGCAGCAGTGAGGATTCTTGAAGAGGAAATAGGTAAGGTGGTTATTAAAAAGGAAGATTTACCTAAATTACTTGGGAATAAGAAGGCTCTGCATGATAAAGCACTCAAACATAATATTCCGGGAGTTGTAACAGGACTTGCCTGGACTCAGGCGGGAGGAGAGATACTGTTTATAGAAACTACAGCACTTTCAGGAACAGGACAGATAGTGATTACAGGACAGCTTGGAGATGTCATGAAAGAATCAGCATCTATAGCTGTAAATCTTGTAAAATCATTACTTTTTGATAGAGATATTGATTTTAGGGATAAGGATATACATATACATGTTCCGTCGGGTTCTGTTCCCAAAGACGGTCCGTCAGCGGGAATAACAATGTTTACTGCGATTACTTCACTTGTGCTTGGTATAAATGTATCTTCGGAGCTTGCAATGACAGGAGAAATATCTCTTAGAGGTCAGGTGCTTCCTATAGGGGGACTTCCGGAGAAGCTTATGGCGGCAGAAAGAGCAGGAATAAAAAAGGTATTGATTCCACTTTCAAATAAGGAAGATTTAATAGATGTTCCGGAAAGTACCAAGAATTCCCTTGAAATAGTGCTTGTGGACACAGTAACTGATGTAGCAAGGGAAGCTTTGGAACTGTCTTTACATCCTAACAATAGGGGCTTTTTTAATGAAAAAAGCAAAAAGAATAAAAAGAAGATGAAAAAGGATGAAAATTCAGATTTTATCTCGAAATGAACTTTGTTGTCTTTTAAAGTATATTGAAAAATCTTAAAAAATGTGCGATTATAAAAGAAAAAAGATAAGTAAACCGCTCATGAAAAGAAGGTAACGAATGAAATTTATAAGATTAAATAAAGGAACTGTCAGATGTATTCTTACAGCGGAAGACATGGAAGAGTACGGAATTGGCATTGATGACTTTATAGAACAAAGTGATCAGGCTTCTGACTTTATCCATGAACTTCTTGAGAGAGCAGGTGCGGAGGTAGGAACAATATCTAAGAGTGGCATGGTTACTCTTGGGATAATGCAGATGCCGGGTGGTAAGGTATCTATTACTATTACTGATGCCGCTATGGAAGAGGCTGTTGATGTAGGTATGGCAGAAAGGCTTGAGACATTATTTAGAAAAATGTCTCAAGTGGATAAGTTACGCCAAACTATAACCGAAATGGGTAGTGGGCGTGAAGATAATGAGCAGGAAGTGAAATCTCCGGAGAAATTGATAACTGAATCAATTGTAGGAATTGATGGAGAAAAAACAACTCATGTATTGCTTTTTGACACACTTGATGATATAAGTGAGTATGCAAAGTCAATTTCTTATGGAAGACCAATAAAGAGTGACTTGTATAAGGTGGATGATGGATATATTTTAGTAGTTCATAAAGCCTCTATGGCAACCCTGTCTTATGCAAAAGTCTGTTTTATGGCTATTGATTTTGGGGCTAAGATTAAGAATAGACCTGCATTAGAAGCATCACTATTGGAGCATGGAAACCTGCTAATCGCAAGAAAAGCACTTCAGGTTATGAAAAACATTTAAAATGCAAGAGGCAGAAACCCTGTTCAAGTATACTTGTAAGAGGGTTTGTGCCGTTTTGTCATAAATAATAATACAATATAGGAGAGACATTATGTTAGATATCAAATTTTTAAGAGAGAACCCTGATGTTGTAAAACAGAACATCAGAAACAAGTTTCAGGATGCTAAGCTTCCTTTAGTAAATGAGGTAATAGAGCTGGATGAAAGAGCAAGAGAGTTAAAAACTAAGGGAGACAGCCTTCGTGCTGAAAAGAATACATTAAGTAAGCAGATAGGTGCCTGTATGGCAAAGGGCATGAAGGATGAAGCAGAGGAGCTTAAAAGAAGAGTAGCAGCCGATGCAAAAGAGCTTGAGGCTATGGAAAAAGAACAGTCTGAGCTTGATGAGAAAATCAAGAAGATTATGATGACTATACCTAACATAATTGATGAAAGTGTTCCAATAGGTAAGGATGATTCACAGAATGTAGAAGTTCAGAAGTTTGGTGAGCCTAAGGTTCCTAATTTTGAAATACCTTATCATACACAGATTATGGAGAGTTTTGGCGGTATTGATCTTGAAAGTGCAGGAAGGGTAGCAGGTAATGGTTTTTACTACCTTATTGGCGACATTGCAAGGCTTCATTCTGCTGTGCTTACTTATGCAAGGGACTTTATGATAGACAGAGGCTTTACTTACTGTGTCCCTCCTTTTATGATTAGAAGCAATGTAGTTACAGGAGTTATGAGTTTTGCAGAAATGGATGCTATGATGTATAAGATTGAAGGTGAGGATCTTTATCTTATAGGAACAAGTGAGCATTCTATGATAGGAAGATTCATCGACCAGATGCTTGATGAAGAGAGTCTTCCGCAGAAATTTACCAGCTATTCACCTTGCTTTAGAAAAGAAAAAGGTGCACATGGTATAGAGGAAAGAGGAGTTTACCGTATACATCAGTTTGAAAAGCAGGAAATGATAGTAGTATGTAAGCCTGAAGAAGCTATGAAGTGGTACGATAAGATGTGGCAGAATACAGTAGACCTCTTTAGAAGCCTTGATATTCCTGTAAGAACCTTAGAGTGCTGCTCAGGTGATTTAGCTGACCTTAAGGTAAAATCTGTGGATGTGGAGGCTTGGAGCCCAAGACAGCAGAAGTATTTTGAGGTAGGAAGCTGTTCAAATCTCGGCGATGCTCAGGCAAGGAGACTTCGCATAAGAGTACGCAATAAGAATGGTAATTATTTTGCAACCACTCTTAACAACACAGTTGCGGCACCACCTCGTATGCTTATAGCCTTCCTTGAGAATAACTTAAATGAAGATGGAAGTGTAAATATTCCTGAGGTTTTAAGACCTTATATGGGTGGCAAGGAAAAGCTTGTACCTAAGAAATAATTTATAACTAAGGAATGTAAGTATTTCTTAAGAATAAAGTTTCTCCGATTTAATTGACATTGATGGATATTAGGGTTAAGCTTATCTTGTCAGTTAATTCGGAGATTTTTTGTTTTAAAGAAAATTTCTATAAAAATATTTCCGAGAAATATTGTGCTTTTATTTGTATTTGGAGGAATATGTACGGATATGTAAATGTTAATAAAATGGAGTTGAAAATGAAGGAGTTCTATGAGTTTAAGGGGTTTTATTGCGGACTCTGTGAAACTCTGGGAGGAAGGTATGGTATTAGCAGCAGATTTTCGCTTTCCTATGATATGACTTTTCTGATAGTGTTTTTAACTTCACTTTATGAACCTGAAATTATAGTAAGAAATAAACGCTGTATGGTACATCCTCTTCGTAAAAGCCTTGTAATTACAAATAAATTCAGTGAGTATGCGGCAGATATGAATATAATTTTAGCTTATGAGCACTTTGTGGATGATTATAAAGATGAGAAGAAGCTTAAGGCGGCAGCAGGGCTGTTGGCATTTAAGCATTCATATAAAAAGGCAGCAGATAAATATGAACGACAGGTTAAAGCTATAAAAAAAGAACTGGGAGAGCTTAGCAGACTTGAAGCAGAGGCTTGCGATGATGTTGAAGAAGTGGCAGGGACTTTCGGAAGGCTGATGGCTGAAATTTTTGTATATGAAAAGGATAACTGGGAAGAAGATTTAAGAAGAATAGGTTTTTTTATAGGAAAATTCGTCTATATAATGGATGCCTATGAAGATGTGGAAGAAGATGCTAAGAAGGGGAATTATAACCCTTTCAGAAATATTTACAAAGAAAGTAATTTTAAAGAAAATGTAAGAACAATGCTTGAAATTACACTTGGTGAATGTACAGCAGCATTTGAAAGATTGCCGCTTATAAAAGATGTCGACATTTTAAGAAATATATTGTATGATGGAGTTTGGTCAAAGTTTGAGACAGGAGGAGAGATAAATGAATCCGTATGAGGTACTTGGCATATCAAGTAATGCCGATCTTGAAGAGATAAAGAAAGCTTACAGAGAGCTTAGCAGGAAGTATCATCCCGATTCTTATGCAGGTAATCCGCTTGCTTCACTTGCAGAGGAGAAATTTAAGCAGGTTCAGGAAGCTTACGACACTATTATGAAAGAAAGAAACAGTGGGCATAGCTATTCCGATTCATATAACAGAACTGATACATATGACAATAGGAGCTCATATAATAATTCGTATAATAATACAAATTATTACGGTGGTGATACCGGTGAAATGGCTGAGGTCTATTATCTTCTTAACAGAAGAGCTTACAGTCAGGCACTCAGAATCCTTGAAGGTATGAGGGACAGAAATGCCAGATGGTATTACTTCAGTGCGATTGCACAGGTAGGACTCGGAAATACTATGCGTGGCATAGAATTTGCAAAGACTGCAGTAGCTATGGAGCCCGGAAATATGGACTATCAGAATCTGGTAAATCAGTTAAGTTTTCAAAGTAACAGATATACAACTGTAAGAAATAATTACCGAGGTGGGAGAAGCACCTTAGATGATGCTACAAATATGCTCTGTAACCTCTGGTGTGCAGATACACTTTGTGAATGTATGGGAGGAGATTTGTGTTCATGCATGTAAATGTGAAAAAATTAGTATATGCGGGACTTTGCCTTGCAATTTCAATGGTTTTAATTCTGCTTGAAGGCGTATTCGGTATGAGTACGCTTTTTTTACTAAGTCTGTCCGGATTTTTTGTGGGAGTTGTAATCAGAGAGTCAGGACTGAAAATGGGAGCAGCCTATATTGTATCTTCTTTAGCACTTGCTTTTTTCATAGCTCCGGATAAAATTAAAATAATAACCTATGCAGTAGTAGAAATATATATACTGGCAAGAGAGGGCATTTGGGAGTTTATTGCAAAAAAGCCTATTAAGGATATTAAGAAGGCTCAGTTGATATATTTCTTTTCGAGATTGGCAGTATTTAATATGATTACCGTACCGATGTTGTTAATATTTCCACAGCTATTTTTAACACAGACAGATATAAAATGGATACTGATAGGGATAGCTGCAATGCAACCGGCATGGTTCATAGGAGATAAAGCCTATGATGCATTTCAGATAGGAATATGGAACAGGATACAGGTTTGATATGATATTAACTAAATATACCGGGACAGCTCATAATGTAGCAGACCTGAAAGAGGCTGTTTATGACGGAGATGGAGAACTTACAAAGATTGCAGCTTATGCTTTTAAGGAGCATAGGGAGCTTACGGAGGTAAATCTTCCTGAAAATGTAGAAGAAGTAGGAAATAATGCTTTCTACAATTGTAGAAATTTGTTAAAATTTACATTTTTTGACAAGACAGAGAGTTTTGGAGATGGAGCATTTCGTAATTGTACCAAGTTAGACTATATAGGACTTAACAGCTCGGGTGGTAGCTTAAGGGGACTAAAGGAAATAATCTTTGCCATGTCAAAAGGTGTGACGGTGTCTGTTTATGGAAATGAGCTTTTCTTTCCGCATTTTCAACCGGAATTTCAAGATAATGTGGGAGCTAAAATAGTGGCTGAGATTATGCATGGAGCAGGAATGAATTATAGAGAATGTGTGGACAGAGAAGGCATTGACTATATGAAATATGATACCCAGTTTACAATTCAAAAATATTCTATGGAGCTTGATGAGGCGGTGGCAGTCTGCAAGGCAAGGCTTATTTATCCTATAGAGTTAAGAAATGAGAAAAGAGAAGAATATTTAGAGTTTTTAACAAATAATAAGAAAGCTTTGTTTGATGAAGCTGCAGTATATAAGGATAGCAATAAGGTATTAGCCTACATACATACAGGAATTTTTGCTACAAAAGAGGATGTGGATGAGGCAATGGATTTTTTCTGTGAAAAAGATTTTGCAGAAGGAGTCAATATTTTGATAGATTATAGAAATAAGACATTTAAGAAAACAAGTATAATGGATATGGAAATATAAAATGGGAAGAAGCAATAAAGAATGGGAAAATCTTGGACTTAAGATATTCAATGCAGCTAAGAATGAATTATATCTTTCTATGTGCTATCTCTATGCCGCGTTAGATGGGCTTACCATAGTTCCTGATATGAGGGTGGATTTTCTGGCCACAGATGGAGCTAAACTCTACTTTGTGCCTATGCTCTCTGCCGAGAAATATATGGAGAACCCAATATTTATAAATAGAGCATATCTTCATAGTGTACTCCATTGTCTTTTTGGACATATGTATAGAAGAGAAGGCAGAGATGAGGATATGTGGAACTTAGCCTCAGATATTATGGTAGAGGGTATCATAGATGAGATGGGGGTTGCAAGTGTAGAAATGGTAGTTCCCCCACTTAAGGAAGAAGCTACAGCAAGGATAGCAAGGGAGTGTAAGATATTTTCTGCTGAGTACATTTATGATTATTTAAAGAAAAATAAAGAAGATATACTTATGCTTGAAAATTTTTACAAGGTGGATGACCATTCACTTTGGACTGATAAAAATAATGATGAAAATAAAACCGATAAAGATAAAAAAGAAGAAGATGCACGAGAAGAAGAACTTTGGAAGGATGTAAGTACAAAGATTCAGACTGAGATTGAAACTTATTCAAGAAGTATAGGAATTGAAAATACAAAACTTTATCAAAGTCTTGTGACAAAGAACAGGGAAAAGGTATCTTATACGGACTTTTTAAGGAAATTTAAAGAGCCTGTTGAAGAAATTAAGCTTGATTTTGAAACATTTGATTATGGTTTTTATAATTATGGGCTGAGGCTTTACGGCAATATGCCGCTTATAGAGGAACCGGAGTACAGGGTTTCGGAAGCGGTTAAAAATTTTGTGGTTGTAATAGATACCTCCGGCTCGGTAAGCAGAGAAATTGTGACAGGTTTCTTAGAAGAAACTGTTAATATTCTTACGGAGGAAGGCACAGGGGAAGACTTTGGCATAACCAAACAATGTGTAATAATTCAGTGTGACAATCAGATTCAGGATATGAAGGTACTGAAGGGCAAAGATGAATTAGAGCTATACATTAGGGAGTTTGAAATAATCGGGCGTGGAGGTACGGATTTCAGAGCAGCTTTTAATTATATAGCTGAGGAAGTAAAAGCGGCGAGGATGAGTAAGCCTTCAGGACTTATTTATTTTACGGATGGATATGGAACTTATCCTGAAATGAAGCCGGAATATGATGTCGCCTTTGTGTTTCCCGAAACTGCCTATCCTGATGGAAAACTGCCTTATTTAAATGCAGAGTTTCCGGTTTGGGCGATGCATTTGGTTGTGAATGTTTAAGAAATATTACAGATATGGAGGCAGTACATGTCAGATGATAAGTTGATTTTAATTGCAAATGATATAAATATTAAAAATATGATTTACACATTCAGAGGAATGCAGGTGATGCTTGATAGTGACCTTGCTATGTTGTATCAGGTGGAGACGAAATATTTAAATAGGCAGAGAAACAGAAATACTGAAAGATTTCCAGAGGATTTTTGCTTTCAGTTGTCAAAAGAGGAGTATGCTATTTTGAGGTGCCAAAATGTCACCTCAAAAAATGAAGTGGGCTCAGGTGGTCGAAGATATATGCCTTATGTCTTTACCGAACAGGGGATTGCGATGCTCTCATCTGTACTTAAAAGTGAAATAGCAAATAAAGTTTTGTAGTAAGATAGATACTTTACAGGATATTTCTGGGATAAGAAAATAAAAATAGTGAAAATTAGACGAAATCAGCTTTAATAACACATGAAAATAAAATCTGTATATAAAATGACTGATGTTTAGAAGAATCAGAATAAAAAATAAAAGTTGGAGAGATAGAGCATGAATATAGAAGCGGCGAAAACAGAGATTAAGAGAACTTTAGCTCTTTATTTGGAAAAGGATGAGATGGGCAACTATTTGCTTCCTCAGGTGAAACAGCGTCCACTTTTTTTGGTAGGACCTCCGGGAGTAGGTAAAACCGCCATTATGGAGCAGGTGGCAGCAGAAGAAGGAGTTGCACTGGTTTCATATACTATCACCCACCATACAAGGCAGAGTGCAGTAGGACTTCCTTTTATTAAAGAAAGAGAATATGACGGGAAAATGTATTCCACTACCGAATACACTATGAGTGAGATTATAGCTAGTATTTATGAGAGCATAGAGCAGACAGGAATCAGAGAAGGAATTCTTTTTCTTGATGAAATAAACTGTGTGTCAGAAACCCTTGCTCCTATGATGCTTCAATTTTTACAGGAGAAAAAGTTTGGTAATTTCAGTGTGCCTAAGGGCTGGATTATAGTTACGGCAGGAAATCCGGCAGGTTATAACAAATCTGTAAGAGAATTTGATACTGTAACCTTGGATAGAATAAGGCAGATAACCATAGAAGCAGAGTACAGCGTATGGAAGAACTATGCCATAAAACAAGGTGTACATCCTGCGATTATGAGTTTCTTAGAGATTAAAAAAGAAAATTTTTATCATATGGAGACAACTGTAGAAGGGAAACGTATAGTTACTCCAAGAGGCTGGGAGGATTTTTCTGTACTTCTCTGGGGTTATGAAAGAAAGGGCTTTGAAATAACTAACGAGGTGGCTCTTGAGTTTATAAAGGACAAGAGAATAGCTGTAGACTTTGTTAATTTCCTTGAACTTTACCGTAAGTATGAGAATAAATACAGGATTAAAGACATACTTGAACATGGAGATATAGAGGCAGAACTTCCGAGCTATGAAGGTGCAAGTTTTGATGAGAAGATAAGTGTGGTGTCTATGATACTTTCAGGACTGAATAGCTACTTTATAAAGACTTACAGGGAAGAAGAATATATTAAACGCTTATTTAATATACTTAAGAAAGCTAAGGAAGAAGAGGGATATAAGACAGTATGTGTACTTTATGGGAATGAAAGAAAAGAGTATGAAAAACTAACTCTTGGAAGAGCCTTAGACAAAGTGCAGGACAAAATATATGTTAAGACAATAAGTAAGCTTGCTGAACTTATAAAGCTTGGTGAAGGGGTTGAAGAGGAAGCTTTTGCAGGTGAAATGTCAGCATTTTTTGCAAGAGAAAAGAAAACAGTACTTGAAACCACAGAAAAGGCAGAGAAAGCACTTTCAAATGCAATAAGCTTTATGGAGAGGTATTTTACTCCTGCTGATGACAGCGAGGAACTTGTTGTAGCTTCAGGCTCGGAGATGGTTTATTTTATCTCAGAGCTTGAAACCAATTATTACAGTATGAATTTTATAAGGGAACACTCAAATGTGGATATAAAGAAATATGGAAAACTCTTAAAGACTTCTACTTTGAGAGATAAGCTTATGAGTGAGATAAGAGGGGAGTAGTAATATATTTATATACCTTCTATACGCATATATACAGACGACTGAAAATATTCGTCTTTTCCCTCAAATTTCGCATTTCCCTGATACTTTCTTGCAACCGATTGTATAGAAGAAAGACCTATGCCGAAGCCCTCTCTTTTAGTGGAACGAAATCTCCCGTCTATAGATATAAAATTTCCGTCATAAGAGTTATCCATAGTGATAACAAACGTATTATATCTTATTCCGCTGCATATTTTTATAAACCTTTTATCCTTATCTATTTTCATGCAGGCATAAGTAGCATTTTCAAGCAGATTGCCAAATATTACCGAAAGCTCACTGTTAAAGCTGGTATTTTCTATATTAGGTACAACGAGTCTGGCAGTAAATGCAATGTTTTTATCCTTGCATATAGCAGAATAATGGGAAATGATTGCGTTTACAGCCGTATTTTCACAGTATCTGTCCTGTGGCTTTGGTACATTGTCTATGAGCGAGTTTATGTAACTGTCAAGTTCACCATTTGCACTACCTGCAAGCTCTTTGATTGTGATTAGATGGTGGCGTAGGTCATGTCGCTGTTTTTTTAGAGCTTTTTCACTATTTGTAATCAGCTCGTTATACTTTCTTTGCTCATCCATCTGTATTCTTATAAACTCAAGCTCTGAGGTAAGTTTTTCATTATCATTTTTTATTTTGGCTGTATCTCTTGTATAAAAGCCTATAATAAATCCCATTACTAAAATGAACAGCAGGATTCCGTATTGAAATAGTGAAGCAAGCTTGTAGGTAAATCTGAAATAATAGTTTGCAACTTCAATAAGTGCAGAAATTGTCAAAATCATTATAGGAAGGATGAACCTTTTTGCCTGTAAGCTGTCATTTTTAAATGCCTCATAGAGAATAAAAAATAAAAGAAGAGAAAGTGCGCAAGGGTTAATAATATGGAAGGCATACATACTACTTGACAGAGGATATATACCTAAAAGCTGTAATATTAAAGAAAGGATGGCTGCTATAGTTATAAAAGCCGAGATTATATATAGCGGCTTTGGATTTTTAAAATCAACTGATACGAGGGTAAGGTGTATCAGAGGTATAGCTAAGGTAAAAAGCCCTATGAAGGCACAAAGGTAGAGAAAAGTCGGATTTTTAATTATTAAGGCAGTGAGGGTAGATTCTCCCAATGCCCAAACTCCTGATGTAAGGGCAAATATGCCAAGCCAAAAAAATATAAGGCTTATTTTCTTTTCAAAAAATTTGAGTATTAAGGAAATCACGATAAGAGATATGCCTGTTCCGATTTCAACAATGGCAAGCAAAAATATATATTTGTACTCCGTTATCCTATCCTGAAATATAGACTTTATAGAGCCTATAATCGGAGGATATATAGTCATTGAGCTGCGGGTTTTGGGGGAGAGAAAATTGATTTTAAGTTCAGTTTCTTTGTTTCTTACAGCAGGTTCTGATATAAATACTTCGGTGGCAGGATCTCTCATAAAAGCCGGATAGGTTTCTTTCTTTCCAAATTTATAAATTTCTATATCGTCAGTATATACTGTTGCAGGTGTATATGCGGTTTTAGCATAGATGAAGTCCTTTTCTTTAGGATAAATATAAGCCATGACAGTAACGGGAGTTTCAGTTTAAAACCAAGTGATGAAAAAAATGCGATTATTGTAAGTAAAACTAAAATAATCTGCAAAGAAATAAAAAATTTAGTATGTATTTTCAATTCATAAGCCCCCTTGTACTGTCAAATAAGTAATTTTCCAAAGTATTTTTAGCTTTTGTCAATAATTCTCTGCGTATAGGAACATTAGTATGGTTTCCCATTGCAAAGCATTTAAGTTCAGTATCAATATATCTCACAAAAGAAAGGTTAACTACAAAGCTCTTGTGAGGAATGAAAAACTGTTCTTCAGGAAACTGTTCATTTAAATCAGAAAGTTTCCCATATATGTAGACATCCTCAGTATTATTTAAACATATAAATATTTTGTGTACCTGCTGCTCGATATAAATAATATCCGCAAAAGGAATTTTTTGTAAATTTCCGTTTTTTTGTATCAGAAGAGAAGGTACATCCTGCTTTTTTTAAAGTGCCAAACGCAGAGTGTCTTCTATGTTTTCTTTTGAATAAGGTTTTTCAATATATTTTATTGCAGACAGGCGGTAGCTTTCAAGTGCGTGGTCTTTGCTTGCAGTTACAAAAGCGACAGGAATATCTTCATCTTTTTGGCGGATAAGCTTTACTGCTTCTATTCCACTTAGTTCGCTGTCCATATAAATATCCATAAGGATAAGGTCATATTTTCCCTGTTCAAAGACATTAAGTAATTTTTCGCCATTTTCAAAAACGCTGTATATGTTTTTTATACTGCTCTCATCAAGCAGTGCAAGCAGTCTGTTTCTTTGCGCTGTTTCATCTTCACAGACTGCTATTTTTAGTACATCCGACATTTTAAAGCTCCATTCTTTTTATAAACAACAATAGAAGTGTATCATACAATCACATTTTAATCAATTTGTCAACTACGAATTATGTCATCCAAATAGAAAGGAAGGTTATTGATATTCTTGAAATAATTCATGTTACTGCTTTAGAGTAGGATAAAGTATATTGTATAAAACTGTTTAGTGAGTTATAATACCTGACTTCCGTCGTTTCTCTAAAAACATAGTACTCTAATCAATCAGCATACAG
>NZ_JBQNBU010000001.1:0-76852 GCF_052169795.1 Catonella sp. | reverse complement strand
TAAGCCCAAGTTCTGACTTTCTGTTGCTACGCTTATTTCTTGCCATAGAGGTATAAGTTCCTCTGTGATACTCAAAATAAAGCTCTCCTTCCCAGGTTTCAAGTCTCTTATTGTCTTTTACCTTTGCTTCAAGCTCTTCAAAGTATTTACCGGCAAATTCTCTTCTTACCTTAGGAATACCCTTAACTCCCTTTTCCATTCTTCTTGCGGTTTCAAGCATTTCTCTTGTAGGACCGCCACCGCCGTCGCCAAAGCCGTATGATATAAGAATATCGTTATTTATCCTCTTATTCTGATATCTCTCCCATCCACCCATCAAAGCATCAGGGTGAAGCTCTCCGTTGTAGGTTGTAAAGAAGTTCACTACAGGCTGTCCTATTCCAAGTGTAGTTATCATATGTGTGAAAATCTCTGAACCGTCTATTCCGCGCCAGATAAAGGTGTCATTCGGAATCTTGTTAAACTGGTTCCATGCAAGCTTTGTTGTCATAAAATACTTAATACCACTTTTCTTCATTATCTGTGGAAGTGAGCCTGAATAACCGAATACATCAGGAAGCCACAGCACCTTATTATCTACTCCGAATTCCTCTTTGAAAAATTTCTTGCCATGCATAAACTGCCTTACAAGTGATTCACCGGAAGTAAGGTTACAGTCTGCCTCAAGCCACATACCGCCCTCAGGCTCCCAAGCTCCCTCTTTCACCTTTTCCTTAATCTTCTCATATATTTCAGGATATCTCTCTTTAAGGAATACATAGAGCTGTGGCTGACTAGACATAAACTTATACTCTGGATACTCTTCCATAAGTTTTAATACAGTAGCAAAACTTCTTGCAACCTTCTCTCTGGTCTGTGCTACTGTCCACCACCAAGCCACATCTATATGTGTGTGGCCTATACAGGTAGCTATTACATCACTGTATCCTGCATGGTCTTCATATAAAGCCTTTTTAAGATAATCTCTTGCTGCCTTTATTCCTGCATAAAATTCCTCCGTATAAGGAGTTCTAAGATCAAGGAAGTTTACTGCTGTATTAAGGATTTCCTCAATATCCTGCCTGTTTTTATCATCCTCTGCCATTCTAGGGAAAGCAGAAAGCGGTACCCACAGGTCAAAATATAGTCCCTCTGCCTCTTCATCTATTTCAATTATTGAAGCGATGAAAAGGAATTCATCATGAAGAATTCCACTATACGCCTGAATATCAAAATCAAGCTCTTCTCCACCCTTAAAGCTATCTCCTAAGAATAAGAGCCTGTGGTTCATGTCCATTCCCTGTACTACTTCACCATTTATAAATACAAGGAACTGTGGATTCTTTGCATCATCCCATTCTTCAATCTGAGTAGCGAGTTTTAAGAAAATTCTTTTTCCTGCCATATTTTCAGGAACAACAAATTTCTTCTTAAACCAGTAATGCTTATCTTTACCGTACCAATGCATATTTACGGAGTCAAATTCTTCAAAATCTGTCTCAGCCTTCTCTGCCTCACAAGGTCTGAAAAATCTTCCCTCTTTATACTGCCACTTATCTAAGTCAAGCTTTTGCTTTATCTTAAGCTTGTTAAGATTATCACAAATGACTTTGATACGCTTATCTAAAAATCTCATAATTTCCTCCTATAAAAAACTTAGATATAAAAAATTTTTACCCAAATCATTCAACTCTTCTTTTGCATAAATTAAAATAACATATATAAATATGTTTCACAAGATATTTTGAACAATTTGGGTTAAAATATTATTTATAATGCATTCTTTTTAACATAGTCAACAAGCCTGTCTACTGTTGTAAAAGCAAGTCCTGTTACTGTATCTGCACATCCATAGTAAATAGCAATCTTTCCACTTTCTTTATCATGAAGTGCCGCACAAGGGAATACTACATTTGGAACATCACCCATACACTCGTACTGTTCCCAAGGAGCCATAATATAATTCTTACTGCGAGCCAGAACCTTCCATGGTTCATTCAAATCAAGAAGAGCTGCTCCCATACGGTATACAAAGCCGTTACAGGTATTTATAACTCCATGATAAATCATAAGCCAACCTTCATCAGTTTCGATAGGGATAGGACCGGGACCTATCTTAGTGGACTGCCAAGCAGAAATATCATCTTTAATGGTACCCATTACATGTCTGTGTCTGCCCCAGAATTCCATGTCCTTACTCTGGCTTATAAAAATATCTCCAAAAGGAGTATGACCGTTATCACTAGGTCTGTTAAGCATCATGTAAAGACCGTTTATCTTTCTTGGAAATAAAACTCCATTTCTATTAAATGGCAAGAACGCATTTTCAAGCTGTACAAACTTTTTAAAATCAAAGGTATATGCAATTCCAATGGTTGGACCATGATAGCCGTTACACCAAGTCACATAGTATCTGTCCTCTATAAAACACACTCTAGGGTCATACCTGTATTCTCTCTTTAATATTTCTTCGTCAGCACCTTCAAACTTTACAGGCTCATCCTCTATTTCCCAGTTAATTCCGTCTTTACTCTTTCCTACAAAGATATCCATACTTATAGAACGGCTATCGCATCTGAATACTCCGGCAAATCCGTCTTCAAATCTCACTACCGCACTGTTAAATACACTGTTTGAAATTTTATTTCCATTCCTACCTATAATTGGATTACCGGAATACCTCCATACAGGTTCTTTACCTCCTGTATTATCTTCCTCCCAAGGAATCTGTGGCAATCTAATCTCACTACTCATCTTTTTCTCCTTATATTTTACAAAATAAGAGTTTTTTCCGTCCATCGCCCACTCTACGGACAAATTCAGGAAAAAACTCTTTTATTTTCATAAAACAGTATCTAATTTTGTCTTATGCCTGTCTGTATCTAAATTGTTTATTATTTCGCAGTATTAATCTGCTCCTGAGCCTTCTGCATCATATCATCAAAACCTGCTTCTCTCATTTCCTTCATCATCTCAGGAATTACCTTTTCAGGATCTGATGTACCTGTGTAAAGCTCACTTCTGTACTTATTAAGAATTTCACCACAGTTAAGAAGCTCGTTCTCAAACTCTGAAACATCAAGGTTAATACCAAGAACAGGAGAAGGAACTGCATTTGCATTAAGCTCCTTAACCTCATCCCACTGATTGAAGTCTACATCATCAGTCTGAGAAACTGTAAAGAATGTAGCCTGTGAGTACATAGGCATTGGCCATCTCTTTGTTTCATCTTCCGCCTTATGAACCTTCTTGTCATCTGTATAAGTAAAGTTCTCACCTTCAAGACCATAAGCAAACATATCTCTTACCTTTGTATCAAGGTTAAGAAGCTGTAAGAACTGAAGAGCTTTACCCGGGTTCTTGCTGTTTGCAGAAATACAGTTCATAGAACCACCAACGGTAGAGTTAGAAAGAACAGTTTTACCCCACTGGAAAGTCTCAACTTCCTTACCTATACCTGGTCCCCAAACAGTCTTTCCTGCACCCTTCCATCCCCAAGCTACAAACATAGCCTTATACTTAGGAGTTTCTGTTGCAACTGCTGCATCTGTATTTATAACCTTGTTCTGATACCACTTATGAAGAAGTTTGAAATCTTCCATTACTTCAGGCTGCTCGTATACTGGAACAAGTTTCTTCTCACCACCATCATACTTAACACCAAGACCAACAAGTCCCATAGAGTCATATCTAAGATCAACGAGACCTGAAACACCGTCTTTGTTCATGATGAATGGAGCCTGAGACTCATTCTTAGCCATTTCCATTACATATGGATCTAAATCCTTTAATGAATTAACTTTTGAACCATCAATCTTATACTTATCTACCATGTCCTTATCAATAACGAAGTACTCACTTCTTGAGCTGTCCTTATAAGTAGGAACTGCATAAACTGAACCATCAACTTTTACTGCATCCCAAAACTTCTCAGGAATAAAGCTCTTAAGTTCAGGAGCATCTGAATCTAAAAGGCTGGTAATGTCAAGGAAAGCTCCGTCATGAACATTCTTAACATAAGAACCTGAATCGGTAAACATAATGTCATAATCAGCACCTGTATTAAGACTGGTGTTCCTCTTCTCACCCCAGTTATCCCAAGTACCATATTCAAAGTCAATATTTACACCAATCTTCTCTGCAAGATACTTGTTAAGTTCATCCTTCCAAGCATCCAAGTTTGTAGGAACACCACCACCAAGAAATACCCACTTAAGGTTTACAATCTCCTGAGGAGTCTCTGCTTCCTTCTGCTCCTTGTTGTCTGTTGTTGAAACAACAGAACTCTTCTTAGCTGAACTTGTCTGTTGCTGTTGCTGCTTATCTCCACCATTAGAACCACAAGCAGCCATACTGAGAATCATAGCAGTACTTAATGTAGCAGCTAATAATTTTCCCCATTTCTTTTTCATTACAAATCTCCTTTCATACTATACAAATTGTATTATATATTCTAAACGCTAATGCGTAAGAATCAACCTTTAACTGCTCCTATCGTAAGTCCGGTAACAAAGTACCTCTGGAAAAATGGATAAGAACACGCAATAGGAACTACAATCAAAATTGCTATTGCCATTCTTGCAGACTCCTTAGGCATATTATTTAAGTATTCCTGTGCAAGAGCTCCTGCTGTAGGGTTTTTAACAAGATAATCAATCGCTTTGATAATCTGATTCAAAAGTGCCTGAAGTGATTTCATCTTAGGATTATCAATGTATAAGGATGATAAAAACCAATCATTCCAGTAACCGAAGCTAAGGAAAAGACCAATGGTAGCAATAACCGGTTTGGATATAGGAAGTACAATCCTGCTATAAATATTAAGCTGTGTTGCTCCATCTATCTTTGCTGATTCAACAACAGAGTCAGGAATTGTAGTTCTGAAGAAAGTTTTACAAATTATGATATTGAATGAAGATACAGCCATAGGTAAAATAAGTGCCCATATTGTATCTCTTAAATGGAGAAGTTTTACATTTACAACATAGCTTGAAATCAATCCTCCATTAAATATCATAGGAATAAATACTACCCAAGTAAAGAAATTCTTTAACTTATAAGTAGGTCTGGAAAGTACATAACCCATAGATGTAGTAAGTGCCAGACCTAAAACAGTACCTACAACAGTTACAAGAATAGAAACACCAACCGCAGTAAAAATCTGCTCTTTAGCTTCCCACAGAAAAACGTAGGCAGATAACGATAATTCAGCCGGTATAAACTGATAACCATAATTCGCCAACGAATTTTCTGATGTTATCGAAATTATAAATACAAATATAACAGGTATAACACACATTAACGCCAAAATGATAAAAAGTATATTAAAAAGAATATTTGTGGTTGGCTTAATCTGATTCAACTTTTTATGCTTTCTTTGTTCCACTTTTTCTTCCTCCACATTTCTTAATAGCTTAAATAATAGCCTGATCCTTATCAATCTTCTTTACAATATAATTAGTAATCAGAATAGTACAGCAACAAGCAACAGACTGTGTAAGTGAGGTTGCCGCAAGTCTTCCCAAATCACCACCACCTAAAAGTGTATTATAAATATAAACATCAAAAGTATTTGATACCTCATAAAGAGAACCACTGGCTCCTCTTGTAAGCTGGTAGAAAAGTCCAAAGTCAGAATAGAAAATACCTCCTATACTGAGAATGAACATCATAATAACAATCGACTTCAAGCTAGGAAGTGTAATATACTTTACCTGCTGCCACTTGGTAGCACCGTCAATTACCGCCGCCTCATAAAGACTGCCATCAATTCCTGTAATACTGGCAAGATATACTACCATTCCATATCCTACACCCTTCCATTGTCTCATAAAAACAAAGATACCCGGCCAAAACTTCGATTCAGTATAAAAGTTTATTCTTTCTCCACCAAAAGATTCTATTATATTATTAATAAGTCCTTTATCAGTATCAAGAAAAGCAATTACAAAGTAAGTTACCACAACCCAAGACATAAAATGAGGTAAGAACATCATTGTCTGATATACTTTAGACTTAAACTTACTGTGAATTAAACTTATCATAATTGCAAGCGTTACAGGAAGAAGAATTCCAAGTATAATAAATATAATATTATAGCCAATTGTATTTTTCAAAAGCAACTTGAAATTTCCACTTTTTAAGAAAAACTCAAAATTCTTAAAACCGGCCCATTTACTTGTCATAAGATTTGCAAAAAAACCTTGACCAACTTTCATTTTATAATTCTTAAATGCGATGATAATTCCAAACATCGGTAAGTAACAAAAACATACATACCATATAAAAGTTGGAATGCCAAGAAAAGTCAATTCGGTATCATCCCTCGTCCATTTTTTCTTTCTCTTAGGCAGTGTAGCTTCTTTTTTACTGCTCATTTTTCCCCTCCTGTTCATTTTGTAGAATTATTCTAAATAATTCCCATTCATTTTCCATCTGATTAACATTTTATCATATAAATTAACATTTTGCAACATTTTTATTAATAATTTGTTTTTAATTAAACATCATTTTTAACATTAAAGACATAGTTCATGTATAACTTTACTAACAGTTACCGAAGTTTTAGTTAGCTTAACTGTACTAATTTTTTTGTATAATATGTATTTTTATAAAATTACTGTTAAATAAAAGCAAGGAGTTCCAGCTATAACAGTTGAAAATCCTTGCTTAAAATTATTTTTTATTGTATTTTTATATTCCTCTAAGCCTGTCAGCATACCAGAATACAACTTTGGCAACTCTGCTAATCATACTTTCTTTAGAGTAAGCCCTGTATATCTCTTTATATTTCATAAACCAGATTTCAAGCTCCTCCGCCAGCATTTTTTTATCACTCGCATAAACATTTTCTCCTGATAACATTACCTTTCCTATTCTGTTCCATAAATCAATTCCCACAATAGCATTATCTACTTTAGCAAACTCAAGCCTATCTGTACTATCCATAGAAACTGCCGCTTTTCTTAAGTTTTTTCTAATCTGATAAAGTTCAGCAGTCACCTCTTCAATATTTGACAATCCTTGCTTAATTTCCATAAATCTAGATTTGATTTCATCATTGATAGCTGAAAGTTCTATATTGTTTTTATCAAAACTACCATCTTTTGCAACGCCTTCACATACAACCACACAAGCCCACCAATCATAAATCTGATGTATGGCTGCCTTTTCTAAAAGCCCTACATAGGTTTCAGTTCTATCACTATATTCAATCCTTGAAATTTCTCTATTTAACTTCTCTTTATCAATTGAATTTTCACCCGAATAAGCTTCTATATTCCAAGTAAAGACTCCTCCGTATATAATACCGGGAATCGAAAAATACGGATCATTTACATGACCAAAATCTCCCCATTCTGTGTTAAGCAGACCAACAGCTTTATATTTTTTTGAATATCCGCTCATTATTTTAATGTTAGAATATGCTCTGTCAAGTCTATTCATAAGGTTATTCCAACCACATACCCCCGGACAAAGATACAAGTTTGCTCCCACTTCTGCAATAGGTTTACAAATGTCATCTTTTTGGTCAGGAAGATAGCCCCAAGCCATACATATTGTTTCTTTTGGAAGTTCCTTTATAAATTCCGGGAATTTGCGGATAATATCTCCCCAAAACATCGGTATTTTCCCTCTGCTGACAACATATTCACAAAGTTTCTTTAAGAAGTCCATATACATTCTGCTTGTACCTATCTTATCTGCAAGTTCTTTAGACCTGCCCTTACCCAAATCAAAGGTTTCATCCGCACAGATATTTACAAGACTAGAACTAAAAAGTGGCAAATATTCATCAAGCATTCTCTTTACAACTTCAAAAGAACGCTCATCTGCTACATTCACAGTATGATGCTGCATTTTCTCAATAAAAGAAAACGGCTTACCAGCAGCATTTTCAAGTTCGCATATATCTTCATAGCTTTTAGTCCTAAGCAGCTCATAGAGATGACCAAAGCTTGCAATAGAAGGAACAAAATCTATATCCCTGTCTCTACAATATTTATCTAACTCCATTATTTCCTCAGGAGTAATAACGCTGTCTTCTCTCCACATTTCAGACATTCCCTTAAACGCAAAGGACTGTTCTATATAAAGCTGATACTGGTTTATCTTATATCTTGAAAGAATATCTACCTGTTTTTTCAGAGTTTCAAGCTTTGAACTTCTTCCTCTTGCCTGATCCATATAAAAGCCTCTTACAGGAATATCTGGCTTATCTTCAATATTCACTAATGGCAATAAAGCTCCTTTACTCCTTATAATCTGGCAAAGAGTCTGTATTCCATAACCTACTCCCACTCTGTCTTTACCTATAATCTCAATTTTTTCTTCAGTTATGTGTAGAGAATATGCCTGTTCTGCAAATGCCTCATCAAGCTTTAAGCTAATATCCCCTCTTCCTGCTGTACCGGCTGTTACATCTGCTTCTATACCTGCAAAACGCATTAATTCATTTTTAAGAATTAAAGGCAGAGCCCAGCCTGTATTTACTTTCAGTTCCTCAGCTTCAGCAACAATTCTCATTCCGGATTCTGCAAAAAATTCTCCATTATTTTCTACTAATTTTTTAGGTCTTGGTAAAATATTCATATTCTATTCTCCTTACTGGTTAGCTGTATTTGCCTATATTGAAAGTGAACTTTCATATAGGCAATATAAGCTAACCATCTTAACAAATTTCTTTTATATTACTAAATGAATAGTAATATATATTTTACTTTTTTGCAACATTATTCTCTAATTAATTAATATTTTTAATTTACATTTCATTTACTTGTATGCATGATAGCTGAAATTATCTTAATTTCCGTGTTTTTCAGATAAATTTCTTATTGACAATTACTCCTTAAGTTTATTATACTTAACATAAGTTAATAATTCAATTAACATTGTTAGCTAATGAAGAAAGGCAGAATTTATATGAGTAAAGTAACGATGCAAGATGTTGCAGATGCTTTGGGAGTTTCCAGAGTCAGTGTATGGAAAGTTTTTAACGGTCAACCCGGCGTATCTGATACACTTAAGAATAATGTCTTGGAAACAGCTTCAAAACTTGGCTATAATGGACTTACTGCAATTACGGCTGTAACTGAAAATATCAATAAATATAAAACTGTTTCTCTTGTAGTTTCAAGGCCGGATTCCTCCATTTTTTGGACTGACATAATACATAGCATAGCCAAAGAACTTTCAACTCACAATGTCAATCTTATGTACACATATATTCCGAGTACATATAAAGATAATTTTCAGCTTCCTGAAATCCTTACAGGGGATGATATAGGCGGAATTATTGTACTTAACCTCTACGATAAACATATAATCAAAAGAATAAGCAAACTTGATATACCGAAGCTTTTCCTCGACACGGTGCCTTCCATAACAGAAAATATTTTGGGCTGCGATTTAATGCTTATAGAGGGAAGAAATTCTATCTCAGAAATCGTTAACGATGTAGTAAAAAAAGGGTGCAAAAGATTAGGCTTCATCGGAGATGTCCATTATGCCAGAACCAATTTAGAGCGATATTACGGCTATACTGACAGCCTTACCAAGCACAATATTCCTTTCGATTCATCTATCTGCTTTACAGATACCATAGGAATATCCAGTTATCAGAGCCGAATTTTTGCTTTTCTTGATTCCATCTCAGAGATGCCTGATGCCTTCATCTGCGTAAGTGACTATGTGGCTCAATTTGTTGCTATGTATGTATCAAAATATCCTGAGCGTTTTCCAAAGCCTATTATTTTAACGGGTTTTGACGGCAATAAGGAATATGTAAATGTTGCTGATAAGATAACCACTGCAAATGTAAATACCAGACACTTGGGAAGAAGGCTTGCATTACAGATACTTTACCGTATGGATTACCCTAATGCTCCAAGAGAAACCATATATACTCATCCTGAAATTTCCTACTTAGATTCCTATTTTTCATAGCTCTTATAAACAGACAAGTATCTGTAACTGTATTTCAAATATACAGGTTATATATTCTCGGGAAAATTAAACATTCAGAGAAAAGGCCGTGCATATAATGCACAGCCTTTTCTCAACTCCACCTTGATTTAAACGATTTAACCCGCTCACCTAATTTATCCTTCTGCTCTTCAAGATCAATATCAAAAACTTTTATAAACTGTATCATATAGTCTATAAAGACTATAAAGAATATAATACTTATAATTACAACTCCAAGTTCTCTATGTATATGATCTACCAGTCCATATACTGCATTTTGAAGAAAATATACTATTCCCAGAGCATAAAATCCCCATGCAATTGTACTTTCAAGGCATATTATACCCTTGTAGTTAAACGGTTTTTCATTATAATCCCACCAAAGAGCACCCAAGAACTTTATCATCAGCTTTCCCACTATGAACTCAAAGATAGTAGCCGATATAGCTCCTGCAATATATATACCCAGATAATTGCCTTTAAGCGGACTTAAAATAATATATCCTACCATAGCTCCGACCCCATAAATCGGACAAAACGGCCCTTTTCCAAATCCCCTGTTTGTTATCTTTCTATTACAGAAAGACATATAAATCGACTCCACAAGCCACCCCAGCATGCTGTAGACAATAAATGCACCGACTAAATGATAAATGTCTGTGTCAAATATTTCTCTTTCCCACATCTGTGAATAATCACTCCTTTATCAATAACTTTTCTAATTCACTTTTAAATGTGTTTACATCCTTAAATTCCCTGTAAACAGATGCAAACCTCACATAGGCAACCTGATCCAACTCCTTCAGTCTCTCCATAACTATTTCACCTATTTCAGAACTTGAAATCTCCTTAACTCCTTTATTAAATATAGTATTTTCTATATCTTCTACACAGGAATTAATCTTTTCAACCGACACCGGCCTCTTATGACAAGATCTTACTACTCCTGATTCAAGTTTAGAACGGTCATAATTTTCCCTCGTCAAATCTTTTTTTATTACAGCTAAAGGCAGAGTCTCTACTTTTTCATAAGTTGTAAATCTCTTATTACAACTTTCACAATTTCTCCTTCTCCTTATAGCCGAATTATCATCTGAAGGCCTTGAATCTATCACTTTAGTATCTTCATTACCACAAAATGGACACTTCATCCCTTACCTCCAAGCAAGGATTATTTTTTTCTCTTAAAAAGAAATTCCGGAATCTCTATTTCTGTATTACCTGTATCATTATCATTCTTTTCTTTCTGCTCACTCTTGTCTGCAGATGTCCTTATATTCTGCCTTGACAATGAAGCAGCCGAACTTCTTCCTGCACCAAGTCTGGACTGCAAAGTTCTTCTTGAAGGCTCTGTCACTGCCGGCTTTCCATTATTATTTAAACCTGTTGCAATTACAGTAACCGTAACCTGATCTTTGCATTCAGCATCATATTTTGATCCGAAAATAAGATTGATGTCATTATCCATTCCAATCATTTCCCTGACATAATCAGAAGCATCATTGACATCATACATTGTAACATCTCCGTAGAAGTTAATAAGCAAGTCTGTCGCACCTTCAATGCTTATATCAAGAAGAGGACTTTCAGCGGCAATCTTCACAGCATCAATACAACGACTGTCACCTGTACCTACTCCTATTCCTATATGCGCAAGTCCCTTATCCTTCATAACAGTGCTTAAATCCGCAAAGTCAAGGTTTACATCCAGCTTATTATAGATAATATCCGTAATACCCTGTACTCCCTGCCTTAATACCTCATCTGCTTTTGCAAAAGCTTCAGGCTGAGTAGTTCTCCTGTCCATAATCTCAAGCAGCTTTTCATTCTTTATAACGATTAAGGTATCTACGACCTCGCTCATCTTGGCTATACCGCCTTCTGCATTCTTAGCCCTTCTGGAGCCTTCAAAATTAAACGGCATTGTAACAACACCTACTGTGAGGATTCCCATTTCTCTGGCAATTTCAGCCACTACCGGTGCTGCACCTGTTCCTGTTCCTCCACCCATTCCACAAGTAACAAAGATCATTTCAACACCCTTAAGTGCCGCAGCAATGTCTTCTCTATTCTCTTCAGCAGCCTTTTCACCCACCTCAGGCTTAGCTCCGGCACCAAGACCTTTAGTAAGCTTCTCGCCAATCCTTATGCAGGTCGGTGCTTTACAAGATAAAAGTTGTTGGTTGTCTGTATTAATACAGATGAATTCAACTCCTGAAACTCCGTCACTAATCATCCTGTCAACTGCATTGTTTCCGGCGCCGCCAACTCCCACTACTATTATTTTACAAGCACCTGATTCCCTCTGATTTTCACCTTTTATCTCTAACAAAATCTTTTCCTCCTACGAATTTGTTACATCTGATATTAGTCTAACACATTTGATTGTATGACACAAAATCTCCCTGTAACCATTACAATAAATTTTCCCATTCAATAATATAACATTATATCTAAAATAATCAAGTTCTTTTTATAACTTTTCATAATTTATCTGCTTCAAAAATTACTCTTTGTCTGGTTTCTGAAAAATCCTCCATATGCAAAGTCCCTTTCATTCCCTTTGTTTTCGGCAATAACTCTGCTAAATTTGAAATTTCAGTATCAAAATGTTTCTTTTTACCAAGTATAATCTTAATATCTTTATAATATAGCCTTACTGCCATATTTTTTTCAAATTCAATTTTGTCCACAGTCAAATTATATTTTTTTATCAACTGTGTCAGATTGAGAGTTAAGTCAAAAACTTCAGTATTCTTGGTAGATATAGGTTTGTTAAATACTGCTTCATCATAATCTATCCCCTTTACAATTGGAACATTTTCTCTCTTTTGTGTGATACTTCCAACCATAATCCCATCTTTGTCAAAACAGATAAACTCCCCCATGTATGGGAGACAGCCTACAACTTCTTTTTCTGTAATGGCAACTGTCAAGTTATGGAATCCCTCCAAATCTACTTCAATTTCATCGACAAACGGAATTCTAATCTCTTCACCATACTTGAGCCTCAGATATGTAAGTATAGTATTACCCCCAACATAATATTTTTTTAATTCTTTTTTAATCTTATCATCCGTATAATAAGTATTCCCCTTTACACTCACCTCCTCAAGTTTAGAAACCATAACAACTCCAACAGCTATTATTATAAGGACAACAATCATAAAAATTACTATTTTAATTTTCTTACGCATATATTCTCCCAATTACAGTTTCAAGGTTTTTGCAAAGCTTTTCTTGCATTAAGCCTATTAATGTATTTTATCTGCAATGATATATTCAAAAAAATACCTATTTCTGCTAACAGAAACACCATACTGCTTCCTCCAAAACTTATAAACGGAAGTATAACACCTGTAGATGGTATTATATTTGTAACAACAAGCACATTCAGAATCACCTGTACTCCTATCTGTGACATTATCCCAATTCCTAACAAAGCTCCAAACCTGTCTCTGGCATTCATTATTACAATCCACATTCTATAAAGCAGGAGCATAAAAATAATTATAATAGCAATGCCCCCAAAAATTCCAAATTCCTCACAAATAATGGTGAATATCATGTCATTATAAGCTTCCGGAACTCTTCCATACTTCTGCTCACTTCCTCCCGGACCTTTTCCAAATAAACCTCCCGAAGCAATTGCATAAAGTCCCTGTAATATCTGCTGACCTTTTTCACTGGTTTCAATATTTTCCCATATTTCAAGACGGCTGCTTCTATATCCACCGGTAAAAGTTACATATAAGTAAGCCGATACCACTGCAAGCACACCTAATAAAATATAAGGAACTATCCTTCTAGAATTAGTAAACAGTATCAATCCATATATGCCCGCCACTATTATGCCTGCACTTAGATTTTCTAACGAAATGAAAACAACAAGTGGAAGTACCGCTAATATATCAGATAACAATTTACCGGCATTAACTTTCTCTCTTGAAACTTTTGAACAGGTATATGCCCCAAATATTATGACAACAAATTTTGCAAGTTCAGACGGCTGAAATCTAATTCCTTCCACTTCAAGCCATCTCCTCGCACCATTATTAATCGGTGTAAAAAAACTGGTATATGCCTGTAACAGTGTCATTAAAAACAAGAGCATACCCGGTTTGGATAATACAAAATACTCTTTATTTACAGCATTCCTAATGAACTTAGGAAGACGAATCTTGCGGCTTTTCAAAAGTCTCTTATAATTTCTTAACGAAAAACAAAGCATCAAAAACAGACCGGCTCCTATTGTCATAAGCTGCCTCTTAAAAAAATATATTGATTCCAAATTCTTGCTTTTGGCAATATATGTACTTGCACTATAGATAATAATAAGACCTATAGCACAGGCAAAAAGAACAATATAGACAATATTCCAGTCATAATATCTGAATACAGTATTTTTCTTATTTTTACTTTTTTTATTCATAATGCAATAAATCCTATGAAACACATTATTACAGTTATAACCGCAAACATTGCTACCACCCTTGTCTCTTCAAAACCGGAAAGTTCAAAATGATGATGGATAGGTGACATTTTAAATATCCTTTTACCATGTGTCAGCTTAAAATAACTTACCTGAATCATTACTGATAATATTTCAGCAAGATATATAAAGGCTATTATGATTATAAACAACGGAATTTTAAGCATAAATGCCTCTGCTGCTACAAAGCCTCCCAGTGCAAGTGAACCTGTATCTCCCATAAAAACCTTTGCAGGATATGTATTAAATATCAAAAAACCAAGTAAAGTACCTATCATTATCATAGCAGTATCAGAAACATTTGAGCCTGCTTTTATAGAAAGTACCGCAAAAAACATTGCAATTATAAGTGTAACTGTTGTCGCAAGCCCATCCAAGCCATCTGTAAAATTTGCACCGTTTACCGTACCTAAGACTGTAACAAATACAAAAGGCACAAATAAAATTCCCAAATTCCACACAACACTACCACCTGTAAATGGTACTATAATCTTGGCAAGGTCAGGATAATTGCTAAGAATCATATAGGCAAAAACCACTGTCACTATAATTTGAAGTCCTAACTTCTGCCATGCCATAAGTCCTAATGAGCGCTTCATCGCAAGTTTAATATAATCATCCAAAAATCCAATAAATCCAAATCCCACGGTTAATAAAATAACAGGAAATAATTCCGTCTTATGGGTTGCACAGACAATACCAACTAAAGTAAATACTGCAAGCATTACTATCCCACCCATAGTAGGTGTTCCCACTTTTTTAAGATGACTCTCCGGTCCTTCTTCCCTTACAAACTGACCAAACTTCATTTTATGAAGTATAGGGATAAAAATCGGGCATAAAATCACAGTAAGCACAAATGAAATAAATGCAGGTAAAAATATATTTAACGAAAACATTTTCTACTTCTCCTTAGATTTTTCAGGATAAATACCAAGTACCCTAAACACTTTTTCAGTTACCTCTCTTGCCAAAGCGGATGCCACCCCGCTTGCAGCCTGATCTTCTACATTCGGCTGATCCACAACCACATAAACTACAGCCTGTGGATTGTCATAAGGAGCACATCCAATAAATGATAGTACATAATTGGTCTCCGATCTAACAGTCCTTCCATTTTCCACATCCAGTTTTTGTGCAGTTCCTGTCTTACCTGCCAACTTGTATCCTATCGACTTTGCTCTCCATCCTGTTCCCTCTTCAACAGTCTTATACAATGCCTTTCTTATAAATTCCGATGTTTCTTTTGTAACAGTCTTCTTCATAATAACTGAATCAACCTTCTCCACTGCTATTCCATCATCATTTACAAATTCCTTTGCTAAATGAGGTCTATAGTAAATACCCCCATTTATAACAGAAGAAAATCCTGCAACCATTTCTATCATTGTAACAGAAACTCCCTGACCAAAACTGCTGGTTGCCAATTCTACAGGATTTAACTGATTTTCTTTATAAGCCAATCCTACCGTTTCTCCCGGAAAATCAATTCCTGTCCTGCTGCCTATTCCAAACAATTCCTGATAACGGGCAAACTCCTTCCTCCCAAGTTTACTTACAATCTGCATCATCACATCATTACAGGATTTTTCAAGGCTTTCTGACAGTGTTATCGGTCCATGACCATCCCTTTTAACACAGCGTATCTTTCTATCCATTACATTTTCAAAACCATCACAAAAAAAAGTCTGTTTTTTAGTAATTACATCCTTTTCCAAACAGGCAGCCACTGTAAACGGCTTAAAAGTAGAGCCTGGTTCGAATATATCACTTACACAATAATTTTTCCATATCCTGCTAAGTTCCTCAATTCTTTTATTGTCATCCATAGCATCTATTTCTTTTTGTGTGAAATAAGGACTTAAGTCTCTTGGATTATTCAAATCATATCCTTTATCAGAGGCCATAACATAGATTTCTCCATTGTTAGGGTTCATAACAATGATTCCAACATTCTTAGCCCCTTCTCTCTTTTGGTAATCTGCTATTATATCTTCTGTAATTTTTTGTGCATCCGAATCTATTGTGGTCACAAGATTCAAGCCATTTTTTACCTCGACTTCCGTTTCCTCTATTTCCATATTGGCATTAAAATATCCATACCTTACTCCATTTTTGCCATTGAGCTTAGTATTATAATAACCTTCAAGCCCCCATTCTGCAAAATTTCCCGAATAGGCAAAACCGACAATATTGCTTGCCACATTATTTAACGGATAAATTCTTTTATAGTATCCCTCAAAACTATATCCCACTACCCTGTTTTTCTTAGTTTCTTCCTTTTCTGTATCAGTATTTCTTTTATTAAATTTATTTACTTCCGAAATAAACTTTTCTTTCTCATCATAAGTTACCTCTTTTTTTATAACCTGATACATAGAAGACGGATTGTCCGAAATAACCTTATTTAACTCCTCAGCCGCTATATTAAAAGAATCACTTATAAGCTTAACAGTAGATTCCCTGTACAGGTTTTCTTTATCCAATATAATCTTAGGCTCTAAAACAAGGTTATATACTAAAACGGACTTGGCAAGTGCTACCCCTCTCCTGTCCAATATATCTCCTCTTTTAGCTATTATGGGATTACTGTTATAAGTCTGCTGCTTGAGATATTTCCTTTTATATTTATCACCATTACCATAAGCTACTGATATTACAGCTGCTGTTATAGCTATAAAACCACCCACAAAAACCAGACCTGTCAATCTTATTTTAGTTTTAAACTTAATTCCTCTTGCGATAAACCTCACAAACTTATATAATATAATTGCAATTAAGCTTGGTCTTTTTTTCCTTCTTCTGCCCCTACTTGAATTAGTAATTCTTTCCGACATTTTTCTCCTATCTCGCATTTACCAGCCTTAAAATTCTTTCAATAATGCCGATATCTTCATTACCTTTTAAAGCACCATACTGCCTTACATACCCGTTAGTCACACCCTTATACAATATTACCTGATTTTCATAAGGATATACCATACCATATTTTTCTATTGCTGTCTTTCTTATATTTTCCAAGTCTATATTGCTATATAAAGTATTTTCAATATTATCATTAGCAATTTTAATACTGTTTAACTCGGTATTAAGATTTCTCGTCTCAATCTCAGTCTGTTTTATTTCATTATACACCTTTACATATCCTACACAAGCTAATACAAGAATCACCGCTGCCGCCATAAGACCCATAAAACTAAAAAAGTCAATTGACGGAGCATATTTTAAATCTGCATATTTTATATGTTTAGGTTTATTCTTCTTTACTTTCTGCGGATGTTTATCAGGAAGTTCTCTTCTTTTTGGAAGTGCTGAATTCCTTGTACTTAAAGCCATAGAACCATTTGTCAGATTCCTGCTTCTTACATTTCTTCTTTCATTCATTGTTTTCCCTCCTTCTGACAAAAATTCTAAGCTTAGAACTTTTGGATCTTGGATTCCTTTCCATCTCTTCATCAGCCGGTACTATCGGCTTTCTTGAATTTACAAATCCTTTTGACTTATTACCACAAACGCATATAGGGAAATTAGGAGGACAGGTACAAGGTGATTCTGCTTTTTTAAATGCAGATTTCACTATCCTGTCTTCCAAAGAATGAAAGGTAATAACCGCCATTCTTCCTTTATCTGAAAGTAGGTCTATCATTCCTTCTATAGACTCTTCCAATACCCCCAGTTCTCTGTTAAGCTCTATCCTTATAGCCTGAAAAGTACGCTTAGCAGGATGTCCTCCGGTAAGCCTAAACTTAACGGGAATTGCTGATTTTATAATATCTGCAAGTTCCCCTGTAGTTTCAATAGGCTTTGTTTCTCTAAATTTTACTATTTGTGCAGCTATTTTGGCTGCAAACTTATCTTCACCATAATCCCTTATTATCTTGGTAAGTTCCGCCTGACTATAATTATTAACAATGTCCTTTGCTGTCTTTTCCTGTCTCGTATCCATCCTCATATCAAGAGGTGCATCCTCCATATAAGAAAATCCTCTCTCTGCTGTATCCAGCTGGTAGGACGAAACTCCTAAATCAAGTAATATACCGTCAACCTGCCCTATTCCCATGCTCTCTAGAACACTAACCATCTGAGCATAATTACTTCTTACTATTATAACCCTGTCAGTAAACTCTGACAATCTCGCCGTTGCCGCCTTTATTGCCGCCTCATCCTGATCTATACCTATAAGCCTGCCACCGGCTGTGAGCCTTTTTGCTATTTCATAAGAATGACCGCCTCCCCCAAGAGTACCGTCTACATATGTCCCGTCCGGCTTTATATCAAGCCCGTCTATAACCTGATTAAGCATTATAGGAATATGTTTAAAGTTAAATTCCTCATCCATGAAACATATTCCTCCTTTCAATCAGTCTGTCACATAAAATTTAAATTGAATTCTGCCATCTGCTCGGCTATCTCATCAATCTCTCCAAACTCCGCATTATTCTTATCCCAGAGTTCTTTGTCCCACAGTTCTATTTTTCCCATCATTCCAACTATCACTATATTTTTATCAATATTTGCTCTCTCCCTGAGCATTGCCGGAATTAGGGTTCTTCCCTGTTTATCTATTTCACTTTCTACAGCTGCTGCCAAAAAATATCTCTGCAACTCCCTGCTTTTCTTGCCACTCGGCAGATTATACAACTGTTCCAGAAAGCTTTCCCATTTTTCCATAGGATAAATATAGAGACAGCCGTCAAGTCCAAAAGTAATAATGAACTTCTCTCCAAGCTCCTCTCTAAATTTAGAAGGGATGATTAATCTGCCCTTATTATCTACTACATGCTCATACGAACCGGTAAACATAAGAACACCACCTTTCCCTTTTAAACCACTTTATGTGAAATTCAAACCACTTTACTCCACTTTTTCCAATATTTTATTATAAATTAAAACTTTTTTCAACAATACACATGTTCTGTTATCCAATTTTTAAATAGAAAAAAGTCTTCAAACCATTGATTTTATTAGGTTTTGAAGACTTTTTCTTATCAAATAATATTTATTTTTTTTTTATTTTTTTTTAACAAAATCCTGTTGTATAAGATTATTAATGTACATGCGGTAAACAAAAACAGTGCAAGTACCTGAGATACGGCTATTCCCGAACTGCCTATTGTGAGCTGATCCGTCCTAAGTCCTTCTATAATAGCTCTGCCAAGTCCATAGCCCCCCATATAAATAAGGAATATTTCTCCATCAAATTTCTTATATCTAGTGTATAAAAGAATTATTACAAGAAGACATAAGTTCCAAGCGGATTCATACAAAAAAGTAGGATGAACCTGTATAAACCCCACATATCCACCTTCTTCAGCCATTTCAAGCATTTTTCTTGTTATTGCATTTTGATTGACATCGTAGGTAGAAAGACGCATCGCAAGTAAGCTGTCAGTATAATCTCCGAAAGCTTCTCTATTAAAAAAATTCCCCCACCGTCCTATTATCTGTCCTGTAAGAAGTCCGGCACAAGCCGTATCTGCAAGCAATGTAAACTTAATCTTTTTTATTTTGGAATACACAAAGCCTGAAACTATGCCTCCTATTACTCCACCATAAATAGCAAGTCCGCCTGCCCTAAGGTTAAATATCTGAACAATATCATCCTTATAATCATCCCATGAAAATACTACATAGTATATTCTCGCACCAATTATGGATATAATTACTGCATACATAGCAAAATCAAGGTACATCTCCTTATCCTGACCGGTTCTTATTGCCTGAAAGCTTGCAACAATATAACCCATAGCTATACCTATACCTATTATTATTCCATAAAATGCTATGTCAAATCTTCCGAATACAGATATGCTCTTTGGAAGATTTTCAATCATTATCCCAAGGTTTGGAAAAGAAATCGCATCTAAAGCAAACATAGGCTCTCTCCTTATACATTAAAGCGGAAAAGAACTATGTCTCCGTCATTCATAACATATTCCTTGCCTTCACTTCTTACAAGTCCTTTTTCTTTAGCTGCAGCCATACTTCCACAAGCTATAAGATTATCGTAGCTTACCACCTCTGCTCTGATGAATCCACGCTCAAAATCCGTATGAATCTTTCCGGCAGCCTGAGGAGCCTTAGTACCGGCTGTTATAGTCCAAGCCTTTGTTTCCATCTCTCCAGCCGTAATGTAGCTTATAAGTCCAAGCAGCTTATAGCTGGCTTTTATAAGCTTCTCAAGTCCTGACTCAGAAAGACCTAAATCCTCTAAAAAGCTCTTTTTATCTTCATCATCAAGCTCGGATATTTCCTGTTCTATCTGTGCACATACTACAAATACCTCTGAGCCTTCTTTTACGGCTATATCTCTTACTTCTTTTACATACTGATTGTTTGCACCGTCATCAGCTAAGTCATCATCCTTTACATTTGCTGCATAAATGACAGGCTTTGCTGTAAGAAGATTATATTCAGCAAAGAACTTTTCCTCGTCCTCATCTTCTCTTTCAAAAGCCTTTGCAAGATTGCCGGCTTCAAGAAATGCCATCAGTCTTACTATCATGTCAAGTTCTTTTTTGTATATCTTGTCTGCACTTACAGACTTAGCTACCCTGCTTTTTCTTCTTTCGAGCACTTCTATATCAGCAAATATGAGTTCAAGATTGATAGTTTCTATATCTCTTGCAGGAGAAATAGAGCCTTCTACATGGATAATATTGGTATCTTCAAAGCATCTTACAACATGTACTATAGCATCCACTTCTCTTATATTCGCAAGGAACTGGTTGCCAAGGCCTTCTCCCTTGGATGCTCCTTTCACAAGCCCTGCTATATCCACAAATTCAATAGCCGCCGGCACTATTCTGCCTGAATTATGCATCTTGCCCAGCACATTTAGGCGTTCATCAGGTACTGCAACCACTCCTACATTTGGATCAATGGTACAGAAAGGATAGTTGGCTGACTCTGCTCCTGCCTTGGTTAATGAGTTGAATAATGTACTTTTGCCTACATTTGGTAGACCTACGATTCCTAATTTCATTTTTCTTATGTCTCCTTAATTAAATCTTACTTGCTTGGCATTATTAATGCTGCGATGATATAGGCTAAAACTCCGCTTCCACCAAGTAAAGAAAAAATCACCCAGAGAAGTCTTATAATATTCGGATCTAAATCAAAATAATCTGCAATTCCACCACATACGCCTAATAATCTTCTATCAGAACTTTTTACTAATCTCTTCATAATCATTACCTTCCTTTTAAATTAGTATGACAATTTTATCATAGGAAAGTTGTTTTTTCAATCACAACAATATTAACATTCTTTTATGCTTTTGTTAAACTTTTTACATTATATGCTTTTTGCATATATTTATCTGTGATACAATTTTATATACAAAATACATATATTAAATAGATATATCTTTTTATTATATATTTATATATAATATTCAAATGGAGGTAAAAAAATGTTTACTGTAGATAAAAAAGAAATCGGTCAGCATATTGCAGACCTTATAAGTGAAAGCAGATTTAAAAGTGCTCGTCAGTTTGGTATAGAGTATTTAAAAGTTCGATATGGTTCTGTAAATGTGGATGCTATTTCAAACATTCAAAACCGTATATGCCAGATAAGCAAGGGAAACAAGTGGATTCAGATAGAAGATCTTCCTATTTTTGCTGAGCTGCTTGAGGTATCTATTGAAGATATCATCAGTGCAGGAAATTTTTCCCCAAAAGCATCTAACCGTGTAACCAACTACTCCATTGCTCACTCAAACAATCCTGAAGTCTGGAAAGACTATATTCAAAGAAAAGATAAGTTGGTTTTAAATCCCGATGAATATAATAAAACTGTCATTGATTATGCTTTGGAAGCAGGAAATTATCCTTTCCTTAAGTATCTGATTGATTCAAACTATATTTGGTTTGTAGACGATAACAAACAAGAATATCACGAGAGTTTCGGTAAATATGGAGCTTGTTTCGGTGCCGGAACAAGTATCAAGCGAAGAGATAGCGGATATATAGATAACTTGGAAATATGGTTAAAAGACAAGGACGACCTTCGTTTTAGGCTGATGTCTTTAGCAATAAAAAATAAAGATTTTGATATGCTGGATTGTATGCATGCACGCGAAGTACCTATGCTTTATAAACTATCCCATTTATATATGTGGCATCCCCATGAATACAAACTGCCACAGTCAAAGAATACCAACCAATTTATAAATAGCCTCGCATCATGCACAAACACAACTCTTTCATATTTCTTTGAACCATTTACTATAGAACACAATTACAGAAATGAAAAAAATACATTCATCTTTCCTTATGCCGGTATGTTACTTGAGCAAATGATAAAACAGAAAAAACATAACACTTCTCTTTTTATATCAAAAGCAATAAAGTATAATAAAGATGTTTTAAACTTACTTAACAACGCAATAGATGACAGCATCAAAGCTTGCAACGCCTATTATGAAAGGCTTAACCACCACAATGTTTATAATGAACAGTTTATCAAAGCAGAGGCAATGAGGGACCTATACCTATACCCAGAGACAGATTTTGTTTCTTTTACTTCCCCACGTCTCTTAGGAACAGAAGCAATAAAAGGCTTTATAACCAATATTATTCATGTAAATGTTAAATCATACGATCCTGAGATACAGTTCTTGATTAATGAATTAAACGTGACCTATGAATCTATCCATAAACTTTACATAGAAAAGGAGGCAAAACATGTATAATCCTATTTTTAATTATGATGATGATAATTTTATCTATCAAACTTCTGACGATATGGGAATCGACTCAGATGGCGATATTCATATGCGAATAAGCGACAATATGTCTATGGATATAGACACCGTAGAACTTCATTTTAACTCTGGTTGGCAAAATAGCGATGATGACAATGATTTCTAAAGTAATGAGCTGTCTTTTAACTATATAAAGGCAGCTCTAATTTGTGCTTTATCGAGTTTTATTTTTTCAATCACAACAATATTAACATTCTTTTATGCTTTTGTTATGCTTTTGTTATGCTTTTGTTAACTTTCCCTTTATTCCCAAGTCTTCCATACCTCCGGTTTGTAGCCAAGAGTGGACTGCTTGCCATTTCTTACAATTGGAGTTTTAATTACCTGTTGATTTTCAAGAATAGTTATAAGCTTATCTTCATCTGCAATATTCTTTATAAGTGCCAGTGCATCCTTATCCTTTGCATCAGAGTTTAACATATTATCCACTCCACCATTTTTCTCAGCAACAGAAGTAAATTCTCCCTTACTCATCCCTTTTTCTTTCATGTCCACAAACTGATACTTTATCCCACGCTCTTTAAAATAACGTTCTGCCTTTTTAGTATCGTTACATTTTTTAGTTCCAAAAATCTGTATATTCATAATCATTGCTCCAATATATATTCAAACATTTCATATCTAAGCTTACTGCCTTCTGTAATCTCTAAAGGAAGTAAAGCCCTTGCTACAAGCTTAATATCATCTAATTCAACGTCAATTCGCTTCAGATTTGCATAATCGCCATCTATGCTTACCACCTCATAATACCAGACTTCCATTATCTTCTCCTTATTAAATACCAACATATTCTAAAGTATACATTTCATAGTGTAAAGTATCAATACAAAAATATTACTTTTACATATACACCCCCCAAAATAACCCACTGTTTTTAATCCCTAAACCTTGCCCCCCCCTTGACAGAAACCCTCTATTCATATATGATAAAGGGGTGTTTTTATACACTTTATTAATTTTATACAGCTAAGGAGATGATGATTTGGACCCCAGTGACGCGATAAATATTATCGTGCTTTTTATTCTAATTCTACTTTCAGGATTTTTCTCATCAGCGGAAACTGCAATAATTTCTGTAAATAAGATTAAAATTCGTTCAATGGTAGAAGAAAATGTTAAAAATGCTGCTCTTGTAGCACAGATTACTGATGACTCAAGAAGATTTATCAGCACAGTACTTATAGGTAATAACATTGTAAATATATCTGCTTCTGCCCTTGCAACAACCTTTGTTGCCAGAGTTTTTGGCAATATATACATAGGTATCGGCACAGGTGTTCTCACCCTTTTAATACTTGTATTCGGTGAGGTATTACCTAAGACAATTGCAACTATGCACTCAGAGAGTATAGCACTTGCCTACGCACCAATACTTATAGTTATAATGAAAATTTTTATACCACTAGTTTTTCTTCTAAATATTATTTCCGGTGCCCTGCTTAAACTTTTTGGCATCGATCCTGACATCAATACTTCCGGAATTACTGAAAACGAGCTGCTGACCTATGTGGAGGTAAGCCATGAAGAGGGTATAATCGAAAACGAAGAAAAAGAAATGATAACCAATGTGGTGGATTTCGGTGACTCACTTGTAAAAGATGTAATGGTACCAAGAGTTGATATGTGCCTTATAAGCGATGACATAGGGTATGACGAGCTTCTATCAGCTTTTGAAGAAGATAAGTATTCAAGGCTTCCTGTATATCAGGAAAATGTTGATAATATTATTGGTATTGTTTACTTGAAAGACGTAGCTTTTTACAAGGGAGATAAAAAAGATTTTAAGATCGATTCAGTTCTTCGTCCTGCAAACTTTACCTACGAATTTAAAAAGACCTCAGAACTGCTTATAGAAATGAGAAAGGCTTCTCTTTCTATGTGTGTAGTATTGGATGAATATGGCTCCGCAGTTGGACTTATTACTCTTGAAGATTTGCTTGAGGAAATCGTGGGTGATATTCGTGATGAATATGACGAAGATGAAGTTGATGATATAGTACAATTAGATCAGGATGAATTTATGGTACTCGGCTCTACAAGGCTTGAAGATTTTAACGACTTCTTTGGTACCGAATACAATTCAGATGATTATGATTCTATTGCCGGAAAGCTTATTGAACTTTTTGAGAGATTACCGGAAAAAGGAGATGCAATTACAGATGGTTTGCTCTCTTTTCTGATAGAATCCATAGACCACAGAAGAATAGAAAAAATTAAAGTAAGAAGGCTTCCAAATGCCAATGACAGTTCTGATTATGCTGAATCTGACTTTGGAGAAACTATTTAATAAATGCAACATAAAAAGCGTAACAGATTATTTTTTGTTACGCTTTCTTAATGTATTTCAACCCCTGTGAAATAATGCATTATTATTTTTTTATAGCCGTAGCCTGCCTCAGCCATACCTCTTGCACCAGATTGGCTAAGCCCTACTCCATGGCCATAGCCGCTTCCTGAAAAAATAAAATCTCCTTTCACCACATCTCTATTTCTATTGCTAAAGCTCCTTACAAAGTCAGAAGCAGAATAAATTTTTATTTTTGTACTGAAAAGATTAAACGCTTTCCTTATCTCCTGTTTTTTTAGGAGAATATTTCCAAGACTTCCGGTAACTTTAACCACAATAGCTCTTCCTGACTTGGAACGTCTTATAACCTTTATCTCTTCTATGCTTCCAAGCTTATTTCCTTTTGCCGTCTCATAGCTTTTTAACATATTGGACAGTTGGTGTTTTGTAAAACTTATTTTCCAAGGCTTTTTTTCAGGTTTATTTTCATACCTGTCAGGCACAGCCCTAAGCCAGTGCTTTTTACCTCCCCATACATTTTCCGAATCCTCTGTATAACCGCCTGAAGTCGAAAAATAAGTAGTTTTTACAACCCTATTATTGTATGTAACAAATTCATTTTCGGTGTCCTTTACTGCTTTATCAGTTTCTTTAGTTTCAACCTTCATTCCCCCATAAGACTGATGAGAAATTGTATTGGTAAGCTTATATCCTTTTTTTATATCGCTGTCAGAACCAAAACCCGAAACTGCTGCCCCAAAACTTCTTGCACATACTGCCTGAGCCTTAAGCGCAGACATATGCCAGATATGATTCATTTCCATAGGAACCGAGCCTCTGATATAGTCCTCAAGATTTATTACATTTACAGGCGTTACCCCACTTTTTCCGTAAGTTCCTATCTCAATTCTTCCTCTGTACCTGTTTTCCCCATCTACAGATACTCCTTCAGCCTTGTTTACAGCCTCAAACTGAGGGTTTGCCCCTGCTTCATTTACATCTACAAGAAATTTACTGCTGCCAATTGTAACAGCCAATAAATATTTACTGCTGTGATTTTTTAATTTCACCGAATATACATCATTGGTATTCAATACATTTTCAGCAGAATAGGCATCATAAAGCTTCCAAACTCCCCTGTTATTTCTGTCAAGCCCTACCAAAGCCGGAACTACAGTTAAAGACTTTTTGAAAGCCCTAAGACTTGCAGCTTCCGAAGCAGCCTTAGAAAAAGAAGAAAAGCTTCCTCCATATACATTATAGCTGCCATAGGCTCTGGAAATACTTATCCCCCTATCGCCTCTTAATATATCAGTTGGATAATAATTATCTTCCTTAGAAAATCCTATTTTAACAGCCTGATTATCAATGTTTATCGAAGTCTTATTAAAATATTCCTTTGTAAGTCCAACTCTCACCATATTTTGTCCTTCTGATACGGCAGCATTTAAAAATTGGCTGTCCTTATAAAAGACAGCCTCAAAAATGAAGATAAATATTAGTAATTTAACTATCATTCTTCCTTTTTTCATTTATATCACCATTTTACATACGTTCAGGAGCATCTATGCCAAGTAAATCAAGGGATTTTACTATTATCTTCTCTGTGATATATGAGAGCTTAAGCAGAGAATATTTTCTAGCCTCATCCTGTTCATTAAGTATATGGTTCTCATGATAAAATGCACTGAAGCAGTTTGCTGCTTCATAAATATATGCACATACCTTATGTGGTGCAAACTCTGTTGCAGCCAAATCTATTATATCAGAGAACTTCGCTATAACAAGTTCAAGATTTCTCTCTGACTCTGTTACACTTTTAACAAGCTTTTTATCCGCAAAAAACTTATCCAGTTCAGCCTTTGTAATACCCTTTTCTGCTATAAACTTATCCAGAATTGAGCGAATTCTTACCACTGTGTACTGGATATATGGACCTGTATTTCCTTCAAAGGAAGCAAATCTGTCCAAATCAAATATATAGTCCTTACTTGCCTGATTTGACAAATCTCCGTATTTGAGGGCAGCCAGTCCAACCTGTCTGGCGACCTTATGCTTAACTTCTTCGTCCATGTCCCTGTCAGACATTTTTATTTCTACTTCTTCTGTTATCTCAGAAATAAGTCTCTCAAGCCTCATAACTCCACCTTCTCTTGTCTTAAAAGGCTTGCCGTCTTTACCATTCATAGTACCAAAGCCTAAGAAGGTAAGGTTTAAATTCTCAGGTGCAATCTCTGTCTTCTTTGCAGTTCTGAATACCTGTTCAAAATGCATTTCCTGTCTTTTGTCAACCACATAAAGTATATCAGTTGGGTTAAAAAGCTTAACTCTTTCTACTATTGTAGCAAGGTCAGTTGTGCTATAAAGTGATGCTCCATCTGATTTGAGGATAATGCAAGGAGGTACTTCCTTTTTATCATCTTCTCTTGTAACATCCACCACCAAAGCACCCTCACTCATATGTGCAAAACCATCAGCCTTCATTTTTTCTACCATATCTGGTATATAGGCTTGTGCATCACTTTCTTTCTTCCAAAGATCAAAACTTACATTTAAGTTGTCATAATTTTTCTTAAGGTCTGCCACAGATACTGATAAAATATGATTCCAAAGTGCCATATAGCCTCTATTTCCACTCTGTAAAAGTGCCGTAGCAGAAAGAGCCTCATTTCTATACTCTTCATCTTCCTTTGACTTCGCTGAGGCTGTAGGGTAGATTTCCTCAAGCTCACCTATTGTAAATGGTGCTTCTTTTGGATATTCCCCTGTAAAGCTTTCGTCAAAGTATGGCAGTTCAGGATGTCTGTGTCTAACTTCGGTTATGATAAGTCCCATAGGAAGTCCCCAGTCACCCAGATGCACATCTCCTATAACCTCATTACCGGCAAACCTTTCTATGCGCTTAATACTCTCACCTATTATAGCAGGGCGAAGATGACCGACATGTAAAGGTTTGGCCACATTTGGGCCGCCATAGTCAAGAACTATCTTCTTAGGCTCACCTTCATTTTCATATCCGAAATTTCCGGTCTCGCCCATTTCATTTACATAATCAGCCAAAAATTCGTCTTTAATTGTAAGATTAATAAATCCCGGATTTACTGCTTCTATTTTTTCAAATATCTTTCCTTCTTCGGAAAGTTGCAGTTTATCTGCTACTTCATTTGCTATATCAAGGGGTGCTTTTTTATACTCCTTAACCGCTGCCATTGCACCATTACACTGGTATTGGCAAAGGTCAGGACGGTTTGAGATACCTACCATTCCATATTTTTTATCATAACCTAAACTAACAAAAGCCTTTTCTACTGCTTCTTTTATTACAACAGATATCTTTTTCATTAAAACTCTCCTCATGCATTATTTAATCAAAACATCTTGCAAATATCTCTACCATTTAACGATACAGACCATTTGCAAGATGGCTTTTTACATAAAATCTAAACTTTCACTATCAAATATACTAAGATTATTTACGCCATAAACGACAGACATTTTAACGTATATCCTGTTGTCAAATAATCCAAAGCATATTTTATCATTATTACATTGAAAATACAACTATTCAATTATTCACCAAATACCTTTTTATAGTCAGCTATAAATTTCTCAATTCCCTGTGCTGTAAGTGGATGGTTTATCATTTGCATTATTACCTTATATGGAACAGTGGCAATATCAGCACCTGCCAAAGCGCAGTGCTGCACATGCATCGGATGTCTTACAGAAGCCGCTATAATTTCAGTTTCATAACCATAGTTTTCAAATATCTGCACTATATCAGCTATCAATGTAACACCATCCTGATTGATATCATCAAGTCTTCCAAGGAAAGGTGATACATAGCTTGCTCCTGCCTCTGCTGCAAGAAGTGCCTGATTTGCGGAGAAAATAAGGGTTACATTGGTTTTAATTCCCTCTTTAGCCAGGACTTTTACAGCTTTTAGTCCTTCTGCTGTCTTAGTAGTAGATACTGCATCTGCACCCGCTGATAAAGCTGCTATTATATCTTTTTTATCTGAAATCAGTCCTCCTGCTATTATTGGAATTTTTATTTCAATCTTAAGCCTTTCTATAATTTCAGGCATTATTCCAGGCATAATTTCAACCATATCCGGACAGGCAAGAGTAATTTGCCTTTAGATTTTATTTTTTCTACTATTGTAGAAATACTGCATACTGTTCCATATAAAATGAATATAAGCCTGCATTCTGCGGAAAGGCTTTCTGCCAAACCAGCCTCATCCTTAACTGCTGCTATTATTGGAGATTCAACTATTGCTTCTGACAATTCTTTTTTCACTTTCCTGTATAACTTCATCTATATGCTCTTTATGCCTTATAGATACAGCATAGCCCTAACTCGTAAATATCGCAAGCAAAATAACTTCGTCGTTTGTGTATGTTTTTAATTTTAGTCACTATTCTTCATATTTTACTTACCGACTCCCTATAAATTATTTTGCCATTTACCAAAATAGGACCAAGCACCTTTTTCCCCGGCTCTCTAATTTGTTTTATTATTAAATCAGCTGCCTTTTTTGCTATATAATTGGTATCAGGTGCTATTGTAGTTAACTGTGGCACTGAAAGCTTAGAAAATATATCATTGTCAAAACTTACTATAGAAATATCCTCCGGCACTTTTAATCCTTTTTCCTTTAATTCCTTAACTACCCTATATGCAGTATCATCACAGTTACACACAAAGGCTGTTGGAAGCATTTCAGGAAATTTAATTTCTATTTTTTCATTATCAGGTGTTCTATCCTCAAGTACCCATTCTTTTTTGACCTCAAGTCCATTTAACATCATTGTCCTAAAAAAGCCTAGATAGCGGTCCATGATACTTTTTGTAACTTTCACAGAACCTATAAAACCGATTTCCCTATGTCCCATAGCCACCAAATGTTCAGTAATGCTGCACACACTGTATATATTTTCAATCAGAACCATAGGCGTATCAGAATAATTATCATCTGTATCCACATATACTCTCGGAAGTCCTGTTTTACGCACAGTATTAAAAAACTCCTCTCCAAGCATTCCAAGAGCTATTATTCCATCAAATTTATGAAGTTTTAAAAGTCTTTCCGTATCTTGATAATTTTCTTTTTGATTTACCGAAATAAGTGTCCCTATACTATTTCTTCTAGTTAATTCTATAGATATTTTTTGGTATATATTAGGATAAAAATTATTATCATCTGCCTTTTCCAAAAATTTTGCAGCACAAAAAACAGCTATATGATATCCTTCTCCTATTTTATCATTTTCGGAATTAGGTGCTTTATAGCCATATTCCAAAGCCTTTTCCATTATTTTTTTCTTTAATTCGGAACCAACTCCTTCTTTACCGTTAAGTGCCTTTGAAACGGTAACTTTACTTATGTCAAGCATATCGGCAATTTTTTGCATTGTTATCTTTGTTTCAGCCATTGCCCTCACCTCTTTTTATATTAAACTCAAGCTTCATTATGGCTTATTACAGCTCCTTCACCCTCATACAGCTTAACAGCTTCATCAAATTCCACCTTTAAAACCGTCATATATTTTCCACAATCAGCAGGCTCAAGAAAAATCCATGTAAGTCCTGGTATATTAAACCATGGAGCACCTCCATATGTATCATGTGCAAGCTCTTTACCATTCTCAAGTATCTTAACATCTTTAATTTTATTACACAATCCCTTTATGCAGATTCCATTTCTTGGAATATCATAAACAAAAAGATATAAATTCTTTTCATCCTCTGACATCGTACTCCCTCCTGCGAAATATTCATAAGGAAGTCCCGCCTTAGTTTCATAAACAGCTTCTTCATTTTCTTTTATAAAATTTCCAAGAGATTTAAGTATTTCTACCTGTCTTTCATCTACAGTTCCGTCTTCCTTTGGCCCTATATCTAACAAAAGATTTCCGCCCATTGTTATAGTATCAACAAAAAGTCTTATTACCTGCCCTGCACTTTTATAATGATTGTCCTTATGCTGATATCCCCAAGAATCATTTATTGTAGTACAAAATTCCCAAGTCCCCTTAGGTCTTTTTACCGGCAGTCCCTGTTCAGGAGTAAGATAATCTCCATAACCTGCAAGCCTTGAGTTAATAATAATGTCTTTATTAAACGAAAGCAGATATTCCTTAAACTCCGGAAGCCCCCACTGCTCGGCACTTCTCTCCCAGTCACCGTCAAACCAAAGCAAATCCACACTTCCATAGTTTGTTAAAAGCTCTCGTAACTGATTTCTATCAAATTCTAAGAACTTGTTCCATCTTTCTTCATCCTGCATATCGTCTTTAGGAGAACTGAAAGGATTACAAGCAGACTTATCCACCGGTATAATTCCACCTTGATACACACTTGCATAATCCGGGTGTGACCAGTCTATAAGAGAGTAATAAAGCCCTATTTTAACATCTCTTTCTCTAAATGCTTCTACATATTCTCTAACCAAATCTCTCTTTGCAGGTGTTTTTTTTAGAATGTTAAGTTCTGAGTATTTTGTATCAAAAAGAGCCATGCCGTCATGGTGCTTAGTCGTAAATACCGCATACTTTGCTCCTGCTGCTACTGCAAGTTCCGCCCAGTCTTTCATATCAAGTTTTGATGCTGTAAATCCTTCTGCCTGTGCCATATAATCTTCATATGAAATCTGTCCATTATAAAATGACCATGATTCAGCCACTCCTTTAACTGCATATATACCATAATGTATAAATAAGCCTAATTTTGCCTTTTTAAACCATTCTTTCATAAGTTTTCTCCAATATCAACTGTATCAAGAGCTTTTCTTAGAACACCTGTGAGGCTTCTGGTTTCATCAAGTCTGTATTCCCAAAACATTATTCCTCCCAGTCCATTACAAACCACATATTCTGCTTTTTCCCTGCAGGATTCTTCATCATCATAACTTATAAATGTATCTCCGTTAAACAGCCAAGGTGCTCTTGCTTCCTCATCAAAAAATCTTTTATATCCGTTTTTATTTATATATTCACCAACAAGCTGTCCATATGAAGGTCCATAACCTCCTGTACTTTCTGCCATCTGATGAAGACCATTTTCCCTGTCAGGTACTCCTGTCCACATCCTGGAATAATAGGCTGCACCAAGTATAAGTTTTTCTCTCGGAACTCCTGCATTTTCAAAACATTTCACTGCATTTTCTGCACTCGTCTGTGAAATATCTTTTTTATCATTTAAAAGATTGGTGTGATGTCCTGTACAGATATGATAACCACCTCTTAAATCGTAGGTCATAAGCTGTACATAGTCTAAATATTTCGCTACTTCTCCCATTTTTGTCGAGTTTATATAATACTCCCCTGCTCCCGCTGCTATGGTAAGCATTTTATCGCTGTTACACATAGAAGTAAGTGTTTCTCTCGCAGTTTTTATAAGCTTTGTAAAATTTTCCCTGTCATCCGGCGATGCTGCTATTCCCGCTGTAGCTATGCAGGGATATTCCCAGTCTATATCAATTCCGTCAAGTTCATACTGCTTTACTATTTCCACAGCAGATGATGCAAATTTTTCTCTACCATCTTTGCTAGAAGCCGCCTCAGAAAAACCGCCTGCACTCCAGCCTCCTATTGATAATATAATTTTACATTCCGGATTTTCTTTTCTTATTCGCACATATTCCTCAAGCAAACAATCGGGTGCGTAAATTACGCACCCGTTACTTATATGTCCGAATGCTAAGTTTATGACATCAAGTGCTCTTATATCAGATACACTTAGAAAAGAAAGATCCTTTGTACTTACATAACCTATAAGTTTTTTTCTTTTCATAAATATCCTCTGCCTGTTCTAAGCATTCCTATAAAGATTATAATGTCAAAAGTATTTGACACTTGTATCCTATAAATTTTATCAGCTATTCAAAAACCTTGAATATGCAGCATTATGTATTTCCATATATCTTTCAAGCCCAATCTTATTGAGTGATTCTATATAAGCATCCCATTCTTTGTCTATATCTCCTTGACCTGTGCACCATTTTGCTTTCTGCTCATTTACAACCTTTGATATATCTGTGGACAAGGTTGACAGTTCGTTAGCTTCATCAGGGCTATAATTCATAAGAGGAAGAGGCTTCATAAGATGTGGAGTATACAATTTCTGTCTTTCATCAGCCTTAATCTGGTCTTCTGTCTTTGTAAGATATTTTTCTACAACTTCTTTTGACTTATCTTTAGCTACATAAGGTCCTGGAGCCTGTGGGCTTTTTCCGCTCTCACTAGGAAGAATTTCAAATTTACCGTCACCTGTTTCATTTAAATAACTTCCATGCTGTAATCTCAAAGAAGTTACAGGTTCATAGAAAGAGTCTATAAAACGCATAGCTGCTTCAGGGTTCTTGCAAGCTGTAGTTATCAGTCCTCTTCCCTTATCTATAGAAAAGTCCTCACAGCCCCACAGTCTTCCTGCAGGTCCTTCAAGTGGAGGAATAGTTACATATTCAACCTTTGCAGAAGTAACAGGACCGTTAGTAAGATAAGCTCCTACATTTCCACTGTCTATTTTAGCCATATACTGATTATGGTCGTGGGTAAATACTTCTTTGTCAATATATCCCTTCTCATACATACCTGCAAACCATTTTACATAGTCCTTATATCCATCCTGTGTAACTGCACAAACTATCTTATCCTCTTTTACCATAATAGGATCCCAATCAGTGGTAATCCCCCATGCTCCACTGAAATCGGCATCACCATTCCATACATGGTAAGGAGGTGTAGGCTCAAATGTAAAGCCTTTTTCGTCTTTTTCACCATTTCCATTAGGATCTTCTTCCACAAAACGCTTCATAAGATTTTCAAAATCAGCTACAGTTTTAATATCTTCAGGTTTCACACCTAATTTATCACACCATGCTTTGTTTATATTAAGTGTAGTTGTAGGTACAGGATCGGCATTCTCATTTATTGCAGGTAATACATAAATATGTCCATCCGGCATTGTTATAGCCTTGCGTATCTCAGGAGTTTTGTCCAGTATCTTTTTTAAGTTAGGTGCGTATCCTGCCTCTATAAGATCTTCCATCTGCCTTATTATACCTTTTGAAGCATAATTTACTACCTTAGTAGTACTAAGGCCTGAAAATACCATATCAGGAAGTTCATTTGATGAAAGAATAAGACCAAGTTTCTCATCTGCACCATCACCACTTATTGTTGTCCAATCTACATCAATATTGCAATTTTTCTCAATTTCCTTAAAAATAGGATAATCTTCCCATTCACCACAGCCCGGCTCACCATAACCTACTGCGGTAAAGCTTAAAGCATCTTTAACTACAGGAAATCCTTCTTTTGCTGCCTCATTTGCCATACTTCCTGTATTGCTTGTCTTTGCACTGCTTACTTTTTCATCACCTGTAGATGATTTAACTCCATTTGAAGCCGTCTTGCCTCCTCCCCCGGAACAGGCAGTAAGTGCCATTAACATCGCCATAGATACAGCCAACATTTTGAATTTTCTTCTCATGCTTTCCCTCCTGTTTATATAGATTTATTTTTAAGGTTTAACCCTTTACAGCCCCCAACATCATACCTTTAATAAAGTGTTTCTGTACAAAAGGATACATAATAAGCACCGGCAGTGAGGAAACAATTATTACCCCGTATTTTATAAGTTCTGCAAGCTGTCTTTGGTCTTCAAGCCTTTCCATACTTGCATTGCTTAAGTTAGTTACACTTGTTGATTGTATAAGTATCTCCCTGAGTACTACCTGTAAAGGCATTTTCCAGTTATCTTTTATATAAATAAGTGCACTGAAGTATGAGTTCCAGTGACCTACCGCATAAATCAGCAGCATTACTGCAATTACCGGTTTTGAAATAGGAAGTACCACCTTGAAAAAATACTTAAAATAATCACATCCGTCTACAGTAGAAGCTTCATAAAGTTCATTTGGTATATTAAGTTCAAAAAATGTCCTTGCTACAATAAGATTATATACACTTACTGCTCCCGGAAGGGTAAGTGCCCATATTGTGTTATATAAATGCAATGACTGTATAAGCAGATAACTTGGAATAAGACCTCCTCCAAAAAACATAGTAAATGTAAATAAAAATAACAGAAACTTTGAACCAACCATTTCTTTTCTTGAAAACGCAAAGGCGGCAGGTATGGTAGCTATCAGATTTATAGCAGTACCGACTATCATATATATAAGACTGTTTAAATAGCCTGTCCATATTTTCGTAAACTTAAATATCTCTGTATAACCCTTTATGTTAAAGCCTTTTGTCCAAAATGTTACTTTACCCGCTGCAACCTCATTAGGAGAACTGAAAGAAGCTATCAGCACAAAATAAAGCGGATATAGTACTATCAGTAAAATCAATATCATAAATGTATAATTTATCACATCAAAAATTTTATCTGACCTTCCTTGTTTTGCGAACGCTTTCCCAAAAATATACATTTCTATTTCCTCCACTCTGATTACCAGATTGAGCTATGCCCCATCTTTTTGGCTATTTTATTAACACTTAGTAACAAAATACAGTTTATAACCGAGTTAAATAAGCCTACAGCTGTAGAAAAACCATATTCTCCTGAAATCAGACCAACCTTATAGATATATGTAGCAATTATCTCAGATACTTCTGCATTCAGAGAATTCTGCATAAGAAAGGCTTTTTCAAATCCTACACTCATAATTGAGCCCGCACTAAGTATAAGTGTTATAACAATTGTTGGAGAAATGGATGGCAGGTCAATATATTTTATCCTTTGAAACTTTGTTGCACCATCTATTATAGCCGCTTCATGCAGCTCTGGACTTACTCCTGCAAGTGCAGCTATATATATTATGGCATTCCAACCCATGCTCTGCCATACACCTGACCACACATAAATATGTCTCCAGTACTTAACACTTCCCATAAATAGTATGGATTCTTCTCCAAATAAGGAAATAAACTGATTTACAAAACCTTTTTCTGCGAAAACTATGTTTATTATTCCTACCATAACTACTGTTGAAATAAAATACGGAGCATAAGTCACTGTCTGTATAAACTTTTTGAATTTCAGGTTTCTTATTTGGTTAAGCCCAAGCGCCAGCAAAATAGGAATCGGAAAACCCACTACCATTCCATATAAGCTTATTACAATGGTGTTCCTTATAATATCAACAAAATAAGGTGAACGGAAAAATCTTGTAAAATGGGCAAAGCCTACATTACGGCTCCCTAAAATTCCATCTATAGGACTATAGTCTTTCCACGCAAGAACAATACCGTACATAGGTACATATGAGAACACTATAAGCCCTACAAGTGCCGGAAGCATAAATATCCATAACTGCCAAGTCTTTTTTATCCTTTTCCCCAAAGGAGGCTTTCTCACTTTAGGTACTGCTGTTTTTGAAGCAATAAGCATTTATTTCCTCCCTCTTTCCTGTCAAATATAATCCTATAGCTTAATTAAGATATTTATCAAGATATTTTATGAATAATTTTAAGAAATTTATATTTAGTTTAACTCTTGCAATTTGTAACCTTACAAATAATACTAATACAGAATATTGATTTTGTCAAGTTTCTTTGTATATTTTGCACTAATTTTATTTTATTCTATTTATAATGAATTTTAAAATTTTGTTTGAATCAATTATAATTTAGCAAGATTTTATCTATATTTTTTTCATATTTTTAGTTTTAGTTTTATCATTTGATATTCATTTTTTTATACTTTTAACTTTATGTAACCTAACAAAATTATCAATACTGATTATTAATTATTCTTCATTTTGATTACTCTTTTAAGTATTTCTCCGGCAATTATTCCAATCATAATTCCGGTAACAACACCAATGAAAATAAGATAAGAAAGATAAGAAAAAACAGCAGGTAGCCTTAACAGTACCATTGCACAAAAAAGCTGACCTATGTTGTGTGCTACTCCTCCTGCCATACTGACTCCAGCTATCCCAAAGAAATCTGTTTTTTTAGAATAAGCATAATCACAAAGCTTAAAATTCCACCCGAAAGCCCATAAATTGCACTGTAAGGATTGCCAAAAGTAAATCCAACTAAAACTATCCTAATTACAGAAACCGAAATTCCTGCTCTTGCCCCACCCGTATAAAGAGCTATAAGTACAACTATATTGGCAAGCCCCAGCTTCATACCCGGTACATGAAAATTAAATGGAATAAGCACCTCTATATAGCTTGCTATAAAAGCCAGTGCTATCAGTATTCCATAAAGCGAAACTCTTTTTGCCACCCTATCCTCCTAGCCTGAAACTCCATCTATAACAGGTTCATCCTTTTTATTGTCAATTATCTTGACTACAACTCTGTTTGGAAGGCAGACAAGCATTTCTCCTGCCCTACTTATCTTTCCCTGCTTCATACATTGTTTATCCGGACAATTTGCTTCAGAAATATATGCTTTCCCCGACTGTATGACAAGAGTATTTGTTCCCAAATGAGAGCCGCTAAGTTCATACTTTGCATCTTTTTTAAGGGGATACTCTGCTATTTTCTTTCCATCAACAGATACAACTACATTTTTATCTACGATTTATTTTCTGCTATGCATGTCCTTTCAAGCCCTTTAATGTGCTCCAGCATTTTGTCATACTCTTTCTTTATAAGCATTTCATACAGCACTTTAATCTGTTCTTTATTACTTATTGCCATATATATTAATGGTTAGCTGCATTTGCCTATATTGAAAGTGAACTTTCATATAGGCAAGATAAGCTAACCATCTTTGTCATCTGCAATAAGCAAATTATACAAAGTTTTTAAACTTGACTATACAGATTAAACAAAAATCATTATGACAAGGCTTACAAAACATTTAAATACCAATCAATAGCATTATTCCCCCACATCATAGCTATAAGTATTCCTGCTGACAAATAAGGTCCCATAGCAAGAACCTTTCCCTCCCCAAAAGCCCTCATACGAATAATATGAATTATTGATCCTAATATACAGCCAATAAAAAAAGCCAATATTATAAGCTGCCACCCTAGAATAAGACCTGCTACAGCCATTAATTTAATATCTCCTCCTCCGATTGCCCTACCTGCAGTAGCAAAATAAATTACAAGCAATAATGCACTGATACCAAAAAAACCAATAAAATAGATTTGAAAACGCTTGATATCTAAAACTATCCTCAAAATTCCAAGGCATAATATAAAAATATTTACTTTAATTGGAATCTCATATGTTTTCCAATCTATAACTGCAATTACTATGAGTGCTGATGCGAATAAAGAAAAAATAACGGACTCTGCAGTGAATCCGTTTATCAAAAAAATCAATACAGAGAGCAATCCGTTAATTGCTTCAATTATAGGATATTGAAATGATATAGAACATTTACACCACCTGCATCTTCCTTTTAAAAAAATATATGAAAATATAGGAATCCGGTCAATCAGGCTAAGTTTATGTCCACATATCATACACTGTGATGGTTTCAACATTATCGCCCTGTTTACCGGCATTCGGCAAATACAGATATTTACACAGCTGCCAATTATTGAGCCAGATAAAAATATAGCAAAATATCTAAATATAACTAAAAAGTCCAGTTTTATACAACTCCTTTCGAAATTTTTCACTTGATATCATCAACCTTCGCAATTTACTGACATTCCGGCTATTGCTGTAGTTTCATTATGTTTGAAAACATTTCATATTTTTGTGAATTCAGTAATTATGTGGCTTTCAGCTGCGACTACAGCTGTCCAATAATTCAGTTTAAATTTAATTAAGACTCCCCTTAGCCCTTACTTCTCTTGGCTTATACCCCTTTTTACCAAGTCCGTCTATTATTTCCTGTTTATGTTCCATTCCATAAGCTTCCATAGTAATTATAAGCTCCACCGCAGCATTTCTATTTATATTTACAAACTGGTTATGCTCAAGCCTTACAACATTACCCTTAAGCTCAGCTATTACCTCGGATACCCTCGCAAGCTCGCCCGGACGGTCAGGAAGAAGTACAGATACAGTAAATATTCTCCCTCTCTGTCTAAGACCATGCTGAACCATGGAAGAGACAGTAATTATATCTATATTACCTCCACTGATTATGGAAACCACCTTCTTACCCTGTACACCAAGCTTATTTATTGCAGCAACTGTGAGCAGACCTGAATTTTCAACTACCATCTTATGATTTTCTATCATATCAAGAAAATTAAGGGTAAGCTCCTCATCTTCAACAGTAATTATCTCATCAACATTTTCTTTAATGTATGGAAATACATTGGTTCCCGGAGTCCTTACTGCCGTACCATCTGCTATAGTCTCTACTTTATTAAGGCTTATAACCTTACCTGCTTCAAGCGATGCTTTCATACAGGCTGCTCCTGCCGGTTCTACTCCAATTATTTTCACGTTTGGATGAAGCATTTTTGCAAGCGTGGATACTCCTGCACAAAGTCCTCCACCACCTATTGGAACAAGGATATAGTCAACTGTCGGAAGTTCCTTGAAGATTTCCATTGCTATAGTACCCTGGCCTGTAGCAACTACCTCATCATCAAAAGGATGAATAAAGGTCATTCCATCTTCCTCAGCAAGTTTAAGTGCATAAGCACAGGCCTCATCATAGATGTCACCATAGAGAATTACCTCTGCACCATAGGATTTGGTACGGTTTACCTTAATAAGAGGGGTTGTGGTAGGCATAACCACTATTGCCTTAACTCCAAAAAGTTTAGCTGCATAGGCTACTCCCTGGGCATGGTTTCCTGCAGAAGCGGTAATAAGCCCCTTGTTTCTATCATCTTCTGAAAGAGTGCTTATCTTATAATAAGCTCCTCTTACCTTATAAGCTCCTGTATACTGCATATTTTCAGGTTTAAGGTATACCTTGTTGCCACTTTGTGCTGAAAAATATTCGCTGTAAACAAGTTTGGTAGGGTTAACCACTTTTTTTACCGCCTCAGCAGCTTCCTCAAATTTCTCCAGTGTCATCATAATCTTACCTCATTCTTCTTTTGTATCATAATAAAGAATACTGCTTTGCAGTATTCTTCGCCTGTGGCGAGTCGCATAAGCGACATCTACATAGTCGCCACAGTGCGATCCCTCGGAGAGATTTTTCTTTAATAGGGAATTTCGTCAAAATTCCCTATTAAAGAAAAGAGGCAAACTACTGCCTCTTTCCCAAACCTACTTGCAAAAATTGCAAGATTAGTTTATAATCAGCTTAGATGACTGAAGGATATGGGTTGATCCAACAGTTACCAAGCGGAAACTTATAATTGTCAAAAACAGATTACAGGCTATCCCCTAGTTGCATAGTGGATAGCCTGTCTGTTATTTTCGATTCTTTCGATTATCGATATATGTTAAGGCTGTAAATACAACCAATAAAAGCGTTAAAACTTCTAAAGTATTCATATCGACCTCCTCTCCGTTTCCGGAAAGGCAACAATCGGGCTATCCCCACTGCTCTAAGCTGACTTAAAATATTGTATCACTTTAAATTACTTTTTACCAGTATATTTTTATCTTTATCAATGCAGTTTCTCATTATACCGCCTATAATCTGTAGTTATACTATTCCACCTCAAAAAGTGCTTCCACAAACCGGTCTGCATTAAATTTCTGTAAATCATCTATCTTTTCACCTATTCCTATATACTTTACAGGAATGCTGAGCTCTGACTCTATTGCTATAGCTATACCACCTTTAGCTGTTCCGTCAAGTTTGGTTAAAACTATACCGTTTACCGGAGCTGCTTCTGAAAACTGTCTTGCCTGTTCTTTAGCATTCTGACCTGTAGTTCCATCTACAACTACAAGGGTTTCTATGGCTGCCTCCGGATATTCTTTGCCGATTATCCTATATATCTTATTTAACTCGTCCATAAGATTCTTTTTATTGTGAAGCCTTCCTGCAGTATCACAGATAAGTACATCCACATTGCGGGCTTTTGCAGCATTTACTGCATCAAAGACAACCGCAGCCGGATCACTGCCTTCTTTCTGTGCAATAAGTTCCACATCTGAACGCTTTGCCCATTCTGTAAGCTGCTCTATTGCGCCTGCTCTGAATGTATCTGCCGCTGCTATAAGTACTTTTTTACCCGAACTCTTAAGCTGACTGGCAAGCTTTCCTACAGATGTAGTCTTACCCACTCCATTTACACCTATCATAAGCACTACAGATTTTTTATTTTCAAAATCATAAGCATCAGGCTTTACCTGCATCTGCTCCTTAAGACTGTCCATAAGATGCTTCTTACAGTCAGCCGGATCTTTTATCTTTAGTTCTTTTACCTTAGACTTAAGATTTTCTATAACCGAAGTAGTTGTACTTATACCAAGATCCGCCATTATGAGTGTCTCTTCAAGCTCTTCATAAAAATCATCATCTATAATATCATGACCTGTGAAAATATTTGAAACACTGTTCATTATATTATTTCTGGTCTTTGCAAGTCCTTCTGCAAGTTTACTGAAAAATCCCATTATTTATCCCCTCCTACTTAATATCCGCATCTATAAGGTTTACTGAAACCATTGTAGATACACCCTTTTCCTGCATGGTTATACCATAAAGTACATCTGCTGCATTCATAGTTCCCCTTCTATGGGTAATAACTATGAACTGAGTATTCTTGGTAAGTTTGTGCAAATACTCCGCAAATCTGGTTACATTAGAATCATCAAGTGCCGCCTCTATCTCATCTAACAGACAGAAAGGCGAAGGCTTAAGATTTTGTATTGCAAAAAGCAGAGCAATAGCTGTAAGAGACTTTTCTCCACCTGAAAGCTGCATCATGTTTTGCAGCTTCTTGCCCGGTGGCTGTGCAATTATCTTTATACCTGCCTCAAGAATATCTTCTCCATCGGTAAGCTCAAGTCTTCCCTTTCCACCACCAAAAAGCTCTATGAAGGCTAAGTCAAACTGCTCATTTATATCCTTAAACCTCTCATCAAACTGCTCTCTCATCCTCCTGTCAAGCTCATCTATTATGGTTCTTAAGGCATCCTCTGCCTTCACTATATCCTCTGCCTGAGTCTTTAGAAGCTCATATCTTGCTCCTACTTCCTTATACTCTTCTATTGCTCCTACATTTACATTTCCTAATTCTTTTATCAGATTTTTCTGAGTATTAATTAACTTTTTCAATGCAAAACTTGTATACACTACATCCAAGTCAGGTATATTTTTAACAGCTTCTGAATATGTTATTCCGTATTCTGAAAATATATAATCCACCATAGTTTCAAGGCTTGTATCAGCCTTTTCTATAATATTTTCAAGCCTATATATTTCCTTATCAAGTTTTGACCTTAATTCAGTTGTTTCTTCACGCTTTTCAAAAAATGATTTATAGCTTGTAGAAATTTCTTCCCTTTCTGCAATCATAATCTTTCTATTATTTTCAAATTCCTCTATTTCCTTCTTAAAGCCATCTATGTCTTTTAATATTACCTCTATTCCCTCAGACTTTTCCTTAAGATCACATTCTAATTCTAAAGCCAGCTTTTTCAGCTCTTTAATCTCTGAATCTGCTAAAATTCTCTCTTTATTCACCCTTTCTAAACTTTCATTCACAAAACTTTTCTCAGCAGCAATGGTACTTTCGGATATTTTTACCTGATTTATCTCTTCATTTATACCGTTTATCTCATTTACAGTATCCTCAAGGCTTTTAAAAAGGCTATCCAACTCAGAATCTTCTGCCTGAACATCTCCATCTGCATTTATTACCTTATCAAGCCTTTCTATTTCCTTTTCTGCGATATTTCTTTCCTTGTCAAGGTTTGTCCCATCAAGCCTTATTTCATCCAGATTCTGTTTTGTCTCTGCAATTCTTCCTTCTAATTGTTTAATATTATTCTGCTCAGTCTTTAAGCTTACTCTTATTTCTGAGATATTATCTTTATAAATAGAAGAAGTGTGTTTTGCCTCATTTACAGCTGCCCTAATATCTTCTACCGCCTTTTTCAGTTCACTATATTCTTTTTCAAGCTCTAACAAACTCTCCTTTTTTTCATCAATTTCCCTTGCTCTTCCTAAAAGATTGCTTGTATTTCTAAATGCTCCTCCTGAAATAGCTCCGCCCGGATTTAGTTGTTCTCCATCCAAAGTAACTATTCTTAATGAATATCTATACTTTCTTGCTATTTTAACCGCAGAATCCATATTGTCTGCCACAAGAGTACGCCCTAAAATGTGGCTTACAAGTCCTGCATATCTTGGCTCAAACTCAACAAGTGAAGAGGCAACTCCTACTATTCCCTCCTCGTTTAATGCACCTCCAAAATTACCGGGATTGTGCAAGGTCATTGCATCTAACGGAAGAAATGTGGCTCTTCCGAACTTATTTTCTTTAAGCCATATTATTGTATGCTTTGCCGTAATCTCTTTATCCGTAACTATATTTTGTATAGCTCCGCCCATAGCTGTTTCTACAGCTGTCTCATATTCAGGCTTAACCTTTACAATATCAGCGACTACACCGATAATACCATTCTCTTCTTTTTTATGCTCCATTACCCGCTTCACTGCATTGCCATATCCATCATACTTTTCAGCCATATTCATAAGTGAACCTAATAAAGCCTTACCTGACAGTATTTCTTTCTGCTTATCTAAAGCCTCTTTTTCCTTAACCAATCTTTCCTTCGTCAGATGCTCTATTGATTCTTGTGCATCATTATATGCAGCTTCTAACTTGGTAAAGTGTTCTGTCAGTTCCTTAATTTTTCCTGTTGCTTCACTATGCAGTGCATTAAGACTGTCACTGATTTCCTTATTTCTAAGAATTTTCTGATTAATTTCAAGCCGTCTTATCTTATGCTGTTCCAAATTTGACTTATAAAGTTCTATTCTTCCTGAAGCCTCAGCTTTTTCCTTATCTCTTCCTGCCTTTTCATTAAGTTTTATATTTCTTTTCTTTTCTATCTCAGCCTTAAGCGATAACTTTTCATTCAGTCCTGATTTTAATGCAGCATCTTCAGATAAAAGTTTTTCTTCCCTTATATTCAGTTCCTGTATTTTAAGTCTTATATCTTCTTCCTCTTTTATAGTTTCGTCAAGTTTACTTACGGCATACTTTATTCTTGCTGAGTTATCTTCTAAGTTTTTATTTATTGAATTAATCTGTTCTCTTATGAGTTTAAGCTCACCCTCAGCCTTTTCGTTTTCAACCTGTTTCTCTGAAATGCTCCTTGCTGCTTCATCTATCAGTGCTGTTTTTTTATTTAAGGACTGTTCCAGCTGTTCATATTCTTCTTTAATCTCATTATATGAAGCTTCAGCATCTTTAAGATTTTCTTCTGCCAAAATCTTATCTGATTCTGCCTTTGTCTTTGATTCCGCTATGTTATCATATTCATTTATAAAATTGATTATTTCATATTTTCTCAGTTCATCCCTATATCCAAGATATAACTTAGCTGTTTCTGCCTGTTTTTCAAGAGGTCCAATCTGTCTCTCAAGTTCGGACATTATATCTTTTACACGAGCTAAATTGGTACTCTCCTCTTCAAGGTTTTTTATAGACTCAGCCTTTCTTTTCTTAAACTTAGTTATTCCCACCGCCTCATCAAAAAGTTCACGCCTATCTTCAGGGCGACCGCTTATAATCTTTTCAATCTGTCCCTGACCTATAATAGAATAACCTTCCTTGCCTATACCTGTATCCAGAAAAAGTTCACTTATATCTTTTAGTCTACAGCTATGACCATTTATCAGATATTCACTTTCACCCGAACGATACACTCTTCTTGCAACTGTCACCTCTTCATAATCAATAGGCAGTACCTTATCAGAATTATCTATTGTAATTGCAACGAAGGCAAAACTCTGAGCCTTTCGAATTTCAGTACCGGAAAATATAACATCTTCCATCTTAGAGCCCCTAAGCTGTTTTGCACTCTGTTCACCTAAAACCCACCTTACAGCATCTGCAACATTGCTCTTTCCACTGCCATTAGGCCCTACTATTCCGGTAATTCCATTTTTGAAAGAAAACACTATCTTATTGGCAAAGGATTTAAAACCCTGTATTTCTACACTTTTTAAATACATAAGCCTCCCTCGCCTCTTTCAGCCCTTAATTTTAAAATACCGTTATAAGCTGCCACCTGCTCTGCAGCTTTCTTTGTATGCCCTTCACCAATTCCATACTCTTTATCTCCAATATATACTGCTTCCCTAAATTTCTTGTCATGATCAGGTCCATATTCATCAATAAGTTTATAACTGATAACTCCAATATTTTCACTCTGTACCATTTCCTGAAAGATAGTTTTACTATCAAAAAAGAGTTTTTTATTTTCAATATCATTTAATATATGTTTTTCAATAAACTCTTTTGCATTAGTAAGACCACCGTCAAGATAAATAGCTCCTATTAGAGCTTCCATTGCATCTGAAAGTATGGAGTCCCTGTTTCTTCCACCTGTCATTGCTTCACCATGTCCTAAAAGCAAATATTCATAAAGTTTTATTTCCCTTGCTGAATAGGAAAGGGATGCCTCACAGACAAGACCTGCACGAAGTTTTGTAAGCTCACCCTCCTGCATTTCTTTATACCTTCTAAACAAATATTCACTTGTGATAAGCTCTAAAACAGCATCACCCAAAAATTCCATTCTCTCATTACAGTCAGACTTTGTAAGATGCTTTTCATTCACAAAAGAACTATGTGAAAACGCATTAACAAGAAGCTTCCTATCTTTAAATGAATAGCCTATAATCTTTTCTATTTCCTCTGCCTTTTCAGGCCTAATAAATAAATTCAAGCTCATTCCCCTTTCATAAGTAAAATGTCTTTAATTATTAGCTTATGTATAATATATGCAAAGTAATCTGCTCTGCCTACCTATATAAGAGCCGGCTCTAATATAGGCAAACATAGCAGATTATCAAAATAGTTAGCTGAATTTACCTATACGAAAGTTTACTTCCTATACAGACAAATTATAGCTAACTATCAAAGACATTCTGCTACAGTATTTAACACCTACTTGATTTGACTTATACTACTGCTCGCTTGCTTCTTCAAGTTTTTCCACAGCATCGCCCACAGTAACGATTGATGCAATTGCATCGTCCGGAATTTCAATTCCAAACTGCTCTTCAATTTCCATAACAATTGATGTAAGGTCTAATGAATCTGCCCCCAAATCATCAACAAACTTTGTATCAGGGGTAATACTGTTTTCATCTACATGAAGCACTCCTGATACAATTTCCTTAATTCTTTCAAATTCCATACTTCCTCCTTACGCCAGTTTATTCTGACAAATATTCTTTAATTTTATCATTAATGCCCTGATTCTTAAAACTAATACATTGAATAAGTGCATTTTTTATTTCGTTATGTTTAGCATTTCCATGTGTCTTTACTACCAGTCCGTTAAGTCCAAGCATTGGTGCTCCACCATGTTTTGTAGCATCAAATTTTGACAATGTATTTTTAAGTGCTTTTTTTGAAAGCATAGCACCAATCTTACTAAGAAGAGTACTTAAAAGTCCCTTTTTAATTTCTTCTAAAAGTACCCCTGCAACTCCTTCATAAAGCTTTAGAATAGCATTCCCCACAAAAGCATCACACACTATTACATCAGCATCTCCATAAGGTATCTGCCTGGTTTCAATACTGCCCGTAAAATTAATATCGGTACAGGACTTCAATAAAGGATAGGTTTCTTTTACAAGAGCATTACCCTTTTCTTCCTCTACCCCAACATTTACTATCGCCACCTTAGGATTCTTAATTCCCATTACATTCTCCATGTAAATAGATCCCATAATTGCATATTGGACAAGATGTGCAGACCTCGAATCTACATTTGCTCCACAATCAATAAGCAGCGATACTCCTTTCTGTGTAGGTAAAAGCGAAGCCAGTGGAGAACGCTCTATTCCTTTTAATCTTCCTACAACCAGCTGACCTCCTACAAGTACAGCTCCGGTAGAGCCTGCCGATACAAAAGCATCAGCCTCCCCTTCCTTCACAAGCCTCATTGCAACTGATATTGAAGAATTTTTTTTCTTTCTTATTGCCATTACCGGTGCTTCATCATTTGTTATAATTTCCGGTGCTTCTACTATTTCAAGAAGCTTCCTATCTGCAGCAATTCCCTCTGATTTTAATTTATCTAAATTCTCCTCAATTAGTTCCGTCTGACCTGTCAAAAAAACCTTAAGTTCTTTATTTTCACTCACTGCAAGAACTGCTCCCTTAATTATTTCATACGGAGCATTATCCCCACCCATTACATCTAATGCAACTTTTATCATTTTATCTTTCATCACCTATTTTTTTATTTACTGATACAAGAATCAAATACTTTTAACTCCTACATCATTTACTGCTTAATATAGAAAAACGAGTACTGTGGTTTAAAACCAATACTTGTAGACTGAATAATCTGCTCAGTACTTCCTACAAAAAGCACACCTTCCGGCTTTAGTACAGAATGGAACTTTTTAAACACTTCATTCTTTGCTTCATCAGTAAAATATATAACTACATTTCTGCATACTATCATAGAACATCCGGCAGGATATGGATCTTTGAGTAGGTTATGCTTTTTAAACTCCACTCTGGCCTTTATATCATCATTAATCTTATATGATGTTGCTGTAAGTTTAGTAAAATGCTTCTCTAAAAATTCTTTAGGAAGACCTTTTACACTATTATAGCTATAAACTCCCATTTTTGCTTTTTCAAGCACCTGATCATCTATATCAGTTGCTATTATTCTTATCTGATTAAGCGGTAAAAATTTTGAAAGCAGCATAACAAGAGAATAAGGCTCATCTCCTGTTGAACATGCAGCACTCCATATTTTTATATTTCTTCCATGCTTCTTCATAAGATATGGAATTATATCTTTTTCAAGGATTGCCCACTGCTCAGGATTACGCCAAAATTCAGATACATTTATTGTAAGATAATTTATAAAAGCTGCATAAAGTTCCTTATCAGTTTTTAACCCTCTTACATAATCATCATAACTCTTAAATCCGTTTTTGGAAATAAGAGAATCTATCCTCCTCTTCATCTGCTTTTCTTTATATGCATCTAAATCAATTGAAGACAAGGTATAGATCTGTTTCTTAAAACTTTCGTAATCATTCATACTTCCCCTCCGATTAATTTATCCCAAACTATGTCTAAAATAATTTGGATTTATTTCTCTTTATACTATAACACTTGTATTATAACAAATTAAAAACTCAGCTCATACAGAACTAACTGCACAAGCTGAGCATGCTTAATCTATTACTCTGCCTGATTTTCATCTTCAGAAGTTTTTTCTTCAGCTTCATCTGCTCCCACTAAAAGAGCCTTAATAGAAAGTGAAATCTTCTTTGTCTCAGCATTGAAATCAACAATCTTAGCTGTTACCTCTTCACCTGTCTTAAGCACATCACTTGGCTTCTCAACATGATTAGCAGCTATCTGTGATACATGGAGCAGAGCATCAACACCCGGCTCAAGCTCAATGAAAGCACCAAAATCTGTCATACGGGCAACCTTACCCGAAACTATATTTCCAACAGCAAACTTCTCTTCAGCTCCTGCCCAAGGATTCTGATCCTCAAACTTAAGACTTAAAGCAATCTTCTCACCCTGAATATCCTTAACAAAGCTCTTAACCATATCATCAACCTTGAATACCTTCTTAGGATTTTCGATATGACCCCAGCTCATCTCAGATATATGGAGAAGTCCGTCTGCTCCACCAAGATCGATAAATGCTCCAAAATCAGTTACATTCTTAACTTTTCCATCTACAACCTGCCCAACTGCAAGTTTATCAAAGAGAGCCTTCTTAAGCTCACTCTTTCTTGCTGCAAGAATCTGCTTTCTGTCACCGATTACTCTTCTCTTCTTAGGATTGAACTCGCTAATTACAAACTCAATCTCTTCACCGGCATACTTATCAAGATTCTTCTCATAAGTATCAGATACAAGGCTTGCAGGGATGAATACTCTTGCCTCATCAACTACAACACTTAAGCCGCCATTAAGTACCTGTGTAACCTTTGCCTTAAGCACTTCCTTGTTGTTAAATGCCTCTTCAAGACGCTTATTGCCCTTCTCAGCAGCAAGACGCTTATATGTAAGAAGCACCTGTCCATCTCCATCGTTAAGTTTAAGCACCTTAACTTCCATCTCATCTCCAACTTTCGCAACTGTAGTAAGATCAGTAGGAGTATTAGAGTACTCATTCTTTGTAAGAATTCCATCAGCTTTATATCCAATATTAAAAATGATTTCATCTTCCTTAACAGCAATCACCTGTCCCTTTACCACTGCACCAGTGTGTACCGGATTCTTTAAAGACTCCTCCTGTTCTAACATTTCTGCAAAACTCATTTCAGCCATCTTGGTCCGAACCTCCTCAATAATATTATTTGGGGTTGAAGCCCCTGCTGTAATACCTACGCAACGAAATTTTTTTAGTTTTCCCAGGTCCAAGTCCTCAGGTGTATGTATATAGTAAGTATCAACACATTTTTTTATACAGATATCGTATAATTTTTGAGTGTTGGAGCTATGTCTGCCACCAACTACTATCATCGCATCAGCCTTCTCTGCAAGTTTCTCTGTTTCTGTCTGCCTTTCAGCGGTAGCATTACAGATAGTATTCAAAACAATACTATAATATCTCTTTTTCTTAAAAATTTCAACTATATCTTGAAATTTATTTAAATTAAATGTAGTTTGAGCTAAAATAACATGGGTTTTCTCAGAGTTTTCCGAATAGTTTAAAGCCTCTTCTACATTTCCTATAATAACAGGCTCTGTCAAACACCATCCTTTTATACCAACGACTTCAGGATGATCCTCTGCTCCTACAATCACAATCTGATTGTTAAAATTTTCTGAATACTCTCTTGCAAGCTTGTGTATTTTTTTTACAAAGGGGCAGGTTGCATCTTTGTAGCAGACTCCCATTTTAGAAAGTTTATCATAGTCTGACTTAGGAATTCCGTGTGAACGGATTATCAATGTACCTTTATCCGGTTCCTTCAGTTCATCCAAGTTATTTACAACCTTTACTCCTTTTTCTTCAAGCTCTTTTACCACAGTTTCATTATGGATTATTTCACCATAAGTGTATACAGGCTTTCCTTCGGACGAAAGTGTATTTGCAAGCTCTACAGCCCGCCTTACTCCAAAACAAAATCCTGCATTTTTAGCAACCTTTATTTCCAAATATAGTTTCCTTTCTAAATAACTAATTAAATTCCGGATTTTTATCACGAGCAATTTTTATTATTGCCTCAACCACTTCTTCTATGCTGAGTGCTGAGGTATCCACAAGTACAGCATCCTCTGCCTGTACTAACGGTGAAACCGCTCTGTTCATATCCTGCTCATCTCTACTTTTAATATCGGACATGATATCTTCTATATTAACGATTTCACCTTTTTCTGTAAGTTCTTTATATCTTCTCTCTGCTCTTACTCTCACATCGGCAGTCAGAAATATCTTAACACCGGCTTTCGGAAGAACCTTAGAACCTATATCTCTTCCATCCATAACTACCGGCCTCTTGCCTGCAAGCTCTCTTTGTAGGTTTAAAAGTCTTGTCCTTACTTCAGGTATGACTGCAAACTCCGAAGCCGCCTTGCTTATCTCAGGTTTTCTTATCTTACCGCTTACATTTTCATCACCAAGTATAACCTGCTGTTCACCATTTTCGTAAACAATATCAAGCTTTACATCCTCAAGTTTGCTTTTTATCCTGTCAAGTTCACCGGCAACTATGCCTCTTTCCGTCATAAAAAGAGCTATCGCCCTAAACATGGCTCCTGTATCTACATAAACCAGACCCAACTTTTCAGCTACTTTTTTCGCTATAGTACTTTTTCCTGCTCCTGCCGGTCCATCTATTGCAATTTCCTTATTCATTTGTTCCTCTTTTTGTTTTGAAGCATTCTCTTCATTTTATTTTTTATTTTGAAGCAATAGCTTCAATTTCAACTAAAGCACCCGCAGGAAGTGCCTTAACAGCAAAGCATGATCTTGCAGGCTTGCTTACAAAATATTTTTCATATACCTTATTAAAAGCCGCAAAGTCTGCCATATCTGCAAGCAGACAGGTAGTCTTAACTACATTTTCCATAGTAAGTCCTGCAGCTTCGAGCACTGCTTGAACATTTTTACAAGACTGCTCCGCCTGAGCCTCAATTCCCTCTGCTTCAATCTTGCCCACAGCAGGATTAATAGGTATCTGTCCACTCGTAAAAACAAGGTTTGAGAGTTCTACTCCCTGACTATATGGTCCTATTGCTGCAGGTGCCTTATCTGTACTTATTTTTTTCATTTTCATCATCCTCCGTTTTATATTATTCTAATACATTACTCCCTGCTACAGCTCCTGTTGACCAGGCAATCTGTAAATTGAAACCTCCCGTAAGAGCATCCACATCCAATACTTCGCCCGCAAAGTAAAGTCCCTTTATTTTCTTGGACTCCATTGTTTTTGGATTAATCTCCTTAACTGAAACGCCACCTTTAGTAATAACCGCTTCTTCATATCCTTTAAGACCTGTTACTTGCAGGGTAAAATGCTTGAGTAAATCTATTATAACACTTCTTTCTACTTTAGTTAAGATCCCTGCCTTTTTTTCTACATTAATTCCTGTCCTTTCTAAAAAAACAGGAATCAGACTCTTCGGCAAAAGTTTATCAAGTGCATTTTTCAGTTCTTTTGCTTTAAACTCATTAAAATCTCTTAAAAGTCTTGTGTCTAATTCTTCCTCAGAAAGCGCAGGCTTTAAATCTATATTCAGAATTCCACCATCTGTATAAAACAAATCTCCTGCTATACTGCTTACAGAAAGTATCAGCGGTCCGCTTACACCATTTCTTGTAAAAAGCATTTCTCCCAGTTCATCAAACAGAGTCTTTTTACCATTTTTTACACTGACCCTTACATTTTTTAAGGAAAGCCCTTCTAAGTCTTTGATAAATTTTTCTTTTACAAGCAAAGCTACCAGACTTGGTCTTAATTCTTTTATTTCATGCCCTGCCTGTTTTGCAAATTCATATCCGTCTCCTGTTGAACCCGTAGATTTATAAGACAGTCCTCCTGTAGCTACTATTACCTTATCAGCTTCTACAACCTTACCATCCCTTAGCTTGATTCCAATTATCTTTGTTCCGTCTTCATCAACCACAAGCGACTCTACCGGTGTATTGTAACGCACCCTCACCCCTTCCTGTTCCATTGCCTTATCCAGTGCCTTAATTACATCTGAAGAACGGTCACTTACAGGAAATACCCTGTTCCCCCTTTCTATCTTTACAGGACAGCCAAGAGTTTCAAAAAACTTAATCACATCCTCACTCGTAAAAGTTGAGTAAGCACTATACATAAATTTAGGGTTGCGGATGGTATTTTTTATAAGTTCTGTATTTTCTACGGCATTAGTAATATTACATCTACCTTTGCCTGTAATATAAATCTTCTTGCCTGTTTTTGCATTTTTTTCAAATACAATAACTTCATTCCCATTCTTTGCCGCAAATACAGCCGCCATACTTCCTGCTGCCCCTGCTCCAATAACTAAAACTTTACTCATCTGCCATAAACGGCTTTTCCTCAGACAACTTAAGCTGTTCTGAAATATAAGCCTCTCCATTCAATTTAAAATATATTTTTTTGTATGCCTCAAAATTATCCAAAATACTATATGAAATACACTCTAAAATCATTGTCTCTGATACTCTATTTTTCTTTCCAAAAGGATGTTTTTTGTCTGCCACTTTAAAATTTATAGTGATAGACTTACCTTCCTTTAGCAAATCTGCCTCCACATCATCTATCAAATCATCCAATTCCAACATAACCGACTCAAACATAGCATCCACATCCATATTATCGCCATCTATACTCTTTGGCACAACCTGTTCATCTTCAATAGTATACAGTGTAAATTTCTTATCAGCAACACTGGCAGTACCGGATTTTAAAGAAATTCCTTCAACAGGAATACTGTTAGAAACCATATCATCTACAGCCTTTTCTTTTTTGCTGCATGAAGTTATAAAAATCATCATAATAAGACAGCAGACAAAAGTGCCTTTACATATTTTAAACATAAAAACCTCCTTTCCTAACAGCTGTAGCTATAGAATAGGGGGTTTTATTGTCAATTATATGGCAGATAAAATAATTTTTAATGCTTCTTCAACTGTCTTATTTCTAATTTCAGTCCTGTCTCCATCAAACTGAAAATGATAAGACCTTTTAGCAAGCCGTCCTATTGCTTTATCACGCCTGCAAAGCCCTATATACACAGTTCCTACCGGCTTCTTCTTACTTCCGCCAAGAGGACCTGCAATACCTGATACAGCCACTGCCATATCTGCATCAGCCTTATTCAAGGCTCCCTCAGCCATCTCTTCCACCACTTCAGCACTTACTACACCGAACTCTCTTATACTCTCTTCTCTTACACCAAGCAACCTTACTTTAGCCTCATTTGCATAGGTAATATAACCTTCATTAAAACAGCCTGATGCCCCTGAAACATCTATAATTCTTGCCGCAATAAGTCCTCCCGTACAGGACTCCGCCGTTGTAATAGTAAGATTTTTTGCCAGTAGATTCTTAACCGCTTCTTCTTCAAGTGTCATTATTTTATTTCCTTTTATTTTGTTTCCCTTAGAACATCTTTATTTTTTATTATATAATCTGCTAAAGAAATAATTGTAAGTGCCAACGAAGCCCATATAAGTATGTCTTCAATGAGCTGCCAAATTGGATGTATGAAATGAAAAATAAGCATAACACTCATAACCATTTGGAATACTGTCTTAAGTTTTCCCCAATAACCTGCTGCAATTACTATTCCTTTATCAGCAGCCACAAGTCTGAAACCACTTATGATAAACTCACGGCTCAAAATTACAATTACCATCCAAGCCGGCATAAGCCCCTTAGCCATAAAGCAGATTAATGCAGACTGTACCAATAGCTTATCCGCTAACGGATCCATAAATTTCCCAAAATTAGTAACCAGATTATAACGCCTTGCAATCTTTCCATCCACAAGATCTGAAAGTGAAGCTATTATAAATATCACTCCTGCAATAACCTCATTGTATGGAATTTCCTTAATTAACATACATGCCACAAAAAAAGGTATTGTAAGCATCCTAAATACCGTAATCTTATTAGGCAGATTCATCCTCCATTCCTCCTAAACCAGAATTCCGAACAAGTCATATTCATTTGAGCCGGTAATCTCAACATCCACAAATTCTCCTGACAAAATTTCATACTCAGATTCAAAAAATACCTGTCCATCCACATCAGGAGCATCCATATATGTTCTGCCAATATATACTTTTTTACCATACTCTCTCGCTCTTACTAAAGCCTCAATGCTTTCTTCATTTACAGAATCATCGGATAGCATCCCTTCTACAAGCACTTCGTAAATCTGACCTATTCTGCTCTCAGCTTTTTCAGCTGAAATCTCTTGCTGAAGTTCCATAATTTCATTTCTTCGGGCTATTTTTACATCCTCATCTACCTGATTTGCCATTTCTGCTGCAGGCGTACCTTCCTCTGCGGAATAAGTAAATACTCCAAGCCTGTCAAATTCCATTTCATCTACAAAATTAAACAGTTCCTTGAAGTCTTCCTCTGTTTCACCGGGAAAGCCTGTAATAAGAGTGGTTCTAAGTGCAATATCCGGAATTTCCTTACGAAGTTTTGCAATCTTCTCCCTAATTTCAGCCTGGTTTGTCCTTCTTGCCATTCGCTTAAGTATAGAATCAGAGCTGTGCTGTATAGGCATATCTATATAATGACAGACTTTTTTCTCATTTTTTATAGCCTGAATAATTTCATCTGTAATCTCTTCCGGATAACAGTATAACAGTCTTATCCATTCAATTCCACTAATTTTTGATAATTCATGTAATAAATCAGGTAAAGCTTTTTTCCCATATATGTCCACTCCATATAAAGTAGTTTCCTGCGCAACCAGGATAAGTTCCTTTGTGCCCATATTTGCAAGGTTTTCAGCCTCTTTTAAAATTGTTTCCATAGGTAAACTTCTGAAATTTCCACGAATATACGGGATGATACAGTAAGTACAACGCTTATTACAGCCTTCTGCTATTTTTATATAAGATGACATTTCACCTGCAGGTACAAGCCTGTGCTCTTCTCCTCCTGCAAGTCGGTCAAGTTCTTCTATATACAGCTGTTTTTTTTCTGCATCCTTTTTAAACTTTATCTCCTCTATAGCTTTCACTATACTGTCATAGGCAGTTGTACCTATGACAGCATCTGCCTCAGGAAGCTCATCCGTAATCATCGACTGATACCTTTGTGCAAGACAGCCTGTCACAACAAGTCCCTTCAGTTTACCTTCTTCTTTAAGTCTGCCTATCTCAATTATTGTATTGATACTTTCTTCCTTTGCATCTCCAATAAAGCAGCAACTATTTACTACTCCATAATCCGCCTCATAAAGCTCATCTGTAATCTCATAACCTGCCTTGTTTAAAAGTCCAAGCATAATTTCGGAATCTACAAGATTTTTATCACAGCCAAGTGAAACTAAATATATTTTTTCTGCCATTTATTCTCCAATTCTAATTGTTTTCTTCCCCATCTTTTATATTATCTACCGCTATTAAAAGTGCAATCAATGCTTCTTCAAATTCAGCATCAATTACACGAATAACATAGGTATCACCCCAAGCCAAAAATTGTTTACTTATATTACCTACCTCTATTCCGTTATTAAATACTCCAAAATCCATATCCCAAAAACTACCTTCAAGCCTAAGAGAATAATCATCCGAAAATATATCAATAGATTTTTTAAAAATTGTAAAATTCTGTTTAATTACAGCTGACTTTCCATTGCTGAAATCCACTGTAAACTTCGGCATAAAAGTAAGTACCTGTCTGTTTATTACAAAGGCCTCTGTTCCATCCATACGACTCACATGAACAGTATTTCCTATAAGTCTGAAATCCTGATCCACACGATAAACCGGATTCTGATTTGCATCCATAACATCATAATGGTCTGTTATTTTAAAAACTTTCTGCTTTATATATAATTCGTACATATCAATCTCCTCCTTAAAGAAACATCTATGAATTATTCTATGATGCCGTTATCAAGCATATTCAATACTCTTATGACAGTATATAATAAAATGATAATATAATCAAATATCGAAAAAAAACATATAATACTTTCATAGATTTTATCTATAAATAAACATTAGCTATATGATTAAACAATTTTACAAATACCATATTATAATGTATTATAATATCATCTCTGGTTCACACAATACCATCATATGTGAATAATAAAAAGCAGGCATCTGGGAACCTGCTTTTTTTATTTTTACTCTAGAACTTTCTTCAAAATATTCTCCCAAGAAAGATTTAACACACTTGCGGCATCAGCCTCAGAACCATCTTCCATGGCTTCCGAAATAGTTCCTGCTAATCGCTCTTCAAAATCAGGCAGTTCCTCTTTAACAGGTTCATCCATGTTTTTTAATGTAGGTAACTTTACATATCTTATATTGGCATTAGATACATTTTTAGTAAAAAAATCTCTCACTCCCGGAAGTTCAGTTACTACCACCTTCATTCCACAAGCTAACGCCTCTATAACTACAAGTGGGATGGCATCAAAAAATGAAGGCAGTACAAAAATATCATTTTCTCTATATTTTTCAGCAACTTCATAAGGATTAAGCCTTCCTGTAAAATTTATCTTATATTTGCATTTTTCTGCCATGTCCTTAATAATTTCATATTCTTCTATATTTCCTGCTCCGCCGACCAGAGTAAGCTCCAACTCATCTTTAGGATATTCTAAGGCTTCAAGGCTTCTTATCAGGCTCATTACTCCCTTTTTCTCTGCTATTTTCCCGGTAAAAAGCAGGCGTTTTACACTGCTGCCCTCTCTTCTTCCATCAATATTAAAAATATTCTGATTATATCCGATTCCAACAAGTGTAATTTTATCAGATTCTACTCCGTATGTTCTTACAACTTCTTTTGCCTGAGCTTCCTGTGGAGCAAAGATTCTATCTAATTTTCTGATATTATTTATAATAAATTCTCGTTCTAAATCATGTTTTCCCATCTGCCTTAAATCTGTATTATGACAGAAACCATACACCTTAAGTTCAGGAAATCTCTCTCTTACAATGCTTGTAAGTAAGTACAGATGATGACAGAGTATAATATCCGGCTTAATTTCATTTACCGCCCTGTCAATAACCGTTAAAAATTCTCTCTTGAATTTTTCTTCCATATCCTCCATCATATCACAATATCTCGTACTCTCATACGGCATTTCATCAGACATACCGAAAATATTAAAAGGCAGTCCTTCAGAACGAAAATATACCGGATAAAACTTAGCTTCTTCAGGCAAGTTTATACTATCTTCTTTATACACTCCTGCCACAACTCCCTGAATATGCCCCTCTTCAGCAAGTACCCTAACTAATTCCGTAAGATAAATTCCACTTCCTGTTGACATCGGCTTCTGAGCTATAATACTTAAAATTTTCATACTTCTCCTTAAATAGTCTTTGCTTACACATTTTGTTATACACTGCACATAAATCAAATATTTCTTATTGTAAAAAATTTCTGTATTAATTTTCCAACTAACTGTAAAAAAGGATGCTGCACTTGGCAGCATCCTAAAACGGATATTCTCCGATATATTCTGGCGAAGGCGTGTGAGAATCGAACTCACCCGGGACGCAAACGCGCCCTACACTGGTTTTGAAGACCAGGAGGCACACCAGTTACCTAACCGCCCCCAAAGGACAACATGAGTATTATATATCTTTTTTCATCTTCTGTCAATTATATTAGGCAATAATGTATAGCCTGTTCCTTAAGTCCCACCAATTCAAGAACCTCTCTAATTCTATTCTCATTCTCAGGAGCAGAACACCAGGCAAGTCCACAGCCTGCGGAGATTACTTTTGGCACCGGAATCATCCTTCCCCCAACTTCATATTCTCCACACACCGCTTCCATCTTCATTGCATCTGTTGTATTGCTAAATGTAACTACTATCTTAGGTTCTTTCGCTCTCATCAATACCTCTTAAGGACGAATAATACTGCCTGAATCAGCCATAGTCTGAGCAATATCATACATATTTGATACCTGCCCCACACTGAGCTTGTCTGCTATTCCATAGAAATTAAGACAGGTGCCGCAAGTCATTATATTCACTCCTGCTTTCTCAAGGTTCTTTAGGTCTTCCAAAGAGGCTGAGCCTTCCACTGTAAGATATGCACCACCATTATAAAATATTATATTGTCAGGAACAGGAGTTACATTTGTAAGAGCAAAAATATATGCTTTCATCAAATTTTTACCAAGTTCATCATCTCCACTTCCCATTGTAGAACCGGAAATAACTATTGTAGTAGGACCCGACTTCTTTTCACTGTCATTCTTTACCTCATTAGTTTCAGTCTTAACTTCAATCCTAACTACAAACTCTTCCTCCGACTTTTTCTCGCTTGCAGCATTAAAATTACTTTTTGCTGCAAGTTTTAGCAGGTTCTGAACTGCCGTCTCATTATCAACTATTACTTCAACAATGCCTTCCTCTGTAAATTCTTCAATGGCTTTTTTTGCTGTTACTACAGGCAATGGGCAAGCCATTCCCCTACAATCCAATTTCTTCTCCATAACTGCCTCCATACATTTTTTATCTATATAAAGTCTATCATTTTCAAAGAGATTAGTCTAATAGACTATTACTATAAAATAGCTTTATTATAGTAATTTTCTATCAAATACCTCTTATTCCTCAGCCAGTATCTTCACTGCATTAATCGCCTCGTCAATCTCTTCTTCAGTATTAAAATGTGAAAAACTGAATCTTACGGCCCCCTGATCCACTGTTCCAAGTGCTTTATGCATAAGAGGTGCACAATGTCCACCCGACCTTACAGCTATCTCAAATCTTTCAAAAAGTTCATCACTTACAGCTCCGGATTCATAATCGGAAAGATTTAGTGAAACTATCGGGCAACGGTCTTTTGCCTCAAAATCTCCATATATTTTGATTCCCTTAATGTGCTTTACTCCATTATAAAATCTCCACATAAGAGCTATCTCCCTATCATGAATTTTCTGCATTCCAAACTTATTTATATAATCAATTGCCGCATCAAGTCCGGCTATACCATGTCCGTTAAGAGTACCTGCTTCAAGCCTTGTAGGCATTTCTAACGGCTGATGTTCATTATATGTTTGAACTCCTGTGCCTCCTGAAAGATAGGGTCTAACATCCACTCCTGTCCTTACATAGATACCGCCTGTTCCCTGAGGTCCCAAAAGTCCTTTGTGTCCCGTAAAGCAAAGGATGTCTATATTAAGATCCTGTACATCTGTCTTAAATACTCCTGCTGTCTGTGATGCATCTACAATAAAAAGAAGTCCATGTTTTTTTGCAATTTCACCAACTTTTTTTATATCGACAAGATTCCCTGTAAGATTAGATCCTGCCGTTGTAATTATAGCCTTTGTATTGGACTTTATAAGACTTTCAAATTCTTTATAGCAAGGTCTTCCAAGTTCATCAGCTCCAACAAACGAAAGTTCCACACCGTCATCACGCATCTGATAGAGAGGACGAAGGACTGAATTATGCTCAAGGCAGGTTGAAATTACTGCATCTCCTTTTTTTAGTATACCCTTTATAACTATATTTAAGCTCTCGGTAGCATTCATAGTAAATACTATATTTGACGGACCTTCTGCATTAAAGAACTTAGCCAGCTTCATCCTTGTAGAAAAAACTGTTCTGGAAGCCCCGAGTGAAGCTGAATGTGTACCTCTTTCAGCATTACCAAGTGTTGTAAGAGCATTTGTTACAGCCTCTACCACCTCTTGAGGCTTCACCCTTGTTGTCGCTGCATTATCTAAGTAAATCATCTCAGTCCTCCCTATATTTTCTAATTTCTTCAAGTCTTGCCTTAAATTCTTTTTCCATCCCCATGCCACATGGCTCATAATAATGCCTATCTGCAAGTACTTCAGGAAGGCATTTCATCTTAGTTATCTTTTCTTCATAATTATGTGCATATTGATAGCCTTTACCATAGTCAAGTTCAGCCATAAGTTTTGTCGGAGCATTTCGTATATGAAGTGGTACAGGTGCTGAAAATGTATTTGCCACATCATCCCTAGCCTTAAAATATCCCGCTTCCATCGCATTTGATTTAGGAGCTAATGCCATATAGGTGACAGCTTCCATCAAATTTACACTGCACTCCGGCATTCCAATATAATGGCAGGCCTGATATGCGGCTACAGCCAGAGGTAAAGCCTGAATATCCGCAAGCCCTACATCTTCACTTGCAAACCTTATGACTCTCCTTGCTATGTAAAGAGGCTCTTCTCCCGCCTCAAGCATCCTAACCAGCCAGTATATAGCCGCATCAGGGTCGGAATTTCTCATAGATTTATGCAAGGCTGAAATCAAATTATAATGCTCTTCACCATTTTTATCATAGAGCAAGGCTTTCTTACCGGTACACTGTTCAACTATTTCCTTTGTAACTACAGTTTTTTCTTTGGTAAATTCCCCATTGTTTATAGCCATTTCAAGGGTATTGAGTGCAGTTCTCGCATCTCCGTTTGAAAATAAAGCTATAGCATGTACCAAGTCATCAGCTATTTCTACATTCAGCATTCCAAAGCCTTTTTTATCCTTCAATGCCCTTGTTAAAAGTTTGGCAATATCTTCCGAAGTAAGCTGTTTTAGCACAAACACCTTACATCTTGACAGCAACGCCGCATTAATCTCAAAAGAAGGATTTTCAGTTGTTGCCCCGATTAGGATAATACTTCCTCTTTCAACAAAAGGAAGGAAGGCATCCTGCTGAGCCTTATTAAAGCGGTGAATCTCATCTACAAATAAGACTGTCCTCATCCCAAGCCTTCTGGTTTCTTCAGCCTTAGCCATTACCTCTTTAATTTCCTTAATTCCACTGGTAACAGCACTGAAATTAATAAATTCCGAATGCGTTTTAGCTGCAATTATACCTGCCAGAGTAGTTTTTCCTACTCCAGGCGGTCCCCAAAATATCATAGACGATATATTATCGTTTTCTATTAGCCTTCTTAATAGTTTACCTTCGCCTATTAAATGTTCCTGACCCGCAAATGCAGAAAACTCCTCCGGCCTTAACCTGTCAGCCAAAGGAGTTACATTACGGCCTGTGTCAAAAAAAGACATCTGTTCCATTATGCTATTTCGCCTTTATTACTTGTTTTTTTCTTAAAACTTATTCCTTTTCTAGGAGGTTTATCCTCAGAATAAATAACCTGCGGTTTCTCTTCACCCTTTACAGCTGCCGCAGTAACAATACATTTAACTGCCTTTTCCTCAGATGGAATGGTAAACATAGTATCAAGCATAGTCTTCTCCATTATAGCTCTAAGACCTCTTGCACCTGTTTTCCTTTCAGCAGACTGCTTTGCTACCTCTCTTATCGCATCTTCTTCGAATACAAGTTCTACACCATCAAACTCAAGAAGCTTCTTATACTGCTTAATCATAGCATTTTTGGGTTCAGTAACTATTCGCATAAGTGCATCTTCATCAAGCAAATCAAGTGCAACTACTATAGGTACTCTGCCTATGAACTCAGGTATCATTCCGAATTTCACAAAATCCTGTGGAGCTATCTGTTTAAGTATTTCAGAAATATTCTTTTTAGACTTATCCTCAACCTCTCCACCAAAACCTATTGATTTTCTATCAATTCTGGATTCAATTATTTTTTCAATTCCATCAAAAGCTCCTCCACAGATAAACAAAATATCCTTAGTATCTATCTGCAAAAACTCCTGATGCGGATGCTTTCTTCCACCTTGAGGTGGTACTGAAGCTACCGTGCCTTCAAGCATCTTAAGCAGAGCCTGCTGCACGCCCTCTCCCGATACATCTCTTGTAATGGAAGTATTTTCAGACTTTCTTGTAATCTTATCTATTTCATCAATATAAATTATGCCATGTTCTGCCCTATCAATATCATATTCTGCAGACTGGATAAGCTTCAAAAGTACATTTTCAACATCCTCACCCACATAACCTGCTTCTGTAAGAGTTGTTGCATCAGCAATAGCAAAAGGCACATTTAACAGCTTCGCCAAGGTTTGGGCAAGATAAGTCTTGCCCGAACCTGTAGGTCCCACCATTACTATATTGCTCTTCTGAAGTTCAACATCCAAACTCTTTCCCATAGAAACTCTTTTATAATGATTATAAACTGCTACGGCAAGAGCTTTTTTGGCATCATCCTGTCCTATTACATACTGATCCAAAAAATCTTTAATCTGTTCAGGCTTATAGAGGTTAAATCCTGCAGCATCCTCATCCATTTCAAATTCTTCTTCAATAATTTCTGAACAAAGGCTAATGCATTCATCACAGATATAAACTCCCTGTCCCGCAATAAGTTTTCTAACCTGATCCTGCGGTTTTCCACAAAAAGAGCACTTTAATTTGCCCTGTTCATTACTCTTTGCCATCTATAATCCCTCGATTCTATGCTCTCTTGCTAACTATTTCATCAATAATACCATAAGCCTTAGCCTCTTCTGCTGTCATAAAATTATCACGCTCTGTATCTCTTTCAATCTCTTCTATCGGCTTTCCTGTATTAGCTGCAAGCATTTCATTTAACTTGTGGCGTGTCTTAATAATATTATCTGCAACAATCTTAATATCCGAAGCCTGTCCTCTTGCACCGCCTGAAGGTTGATGAATCATAATTTCTGAATTAGGGAGTGCAAACCTCTTTCCCTTCGCACCACCTGCAAGAAGGAAAGCTCCCATACTTGCTGCAAGCCCCATACAAATAGTTGAAACATCACATTTAATATAATTCATAGTATCATAAATTGCCATCCCCGCTGTAACAGAGCCACCGGGACTATTTATATAGAGATGAATATCCTTAGACGGATCTTCTGCTTCAAGGAAAAGTAGCTGTGCTATTACAATATTAGCAGAATAATCCGTTACTTCTTCACCCAAAAATATAATCCTGTCTTTCAGAAGTCTGGAATAGATATCATACTGCCTTTCTCCTTGGCTAGTCTGTTCAATGACATAAGGAGTTAAACTCATACCTTACCTCCAATACTATTTATTCTTCAGTTGTCTCTTCTTTCTTCTTTCTTGGCTTTCTTGCAGCCTTCTTTGGAGCTTCATTCTCTTCAGATTCTACTGCTGCATCTCTGATGAAATCAACTGCCTTAGATACTGCAAGATCAGTCATCATGCTCTTCTTCTCTTCTTCTCCGATAGACTCTTTAAGTTTCTCTATTTCAATATTGTAAGCCTTTGACATTTCCTCAAGTTCTTTGTTAAAGTCTTCCTCAGAAGCCTCAATATTCTCAGCCTTAACAACCGCTTCAAGCACAAGTCTGCTCTGAATTCTCTTAAGAGCCTGTGGTCTGAGATTCTCCATAAATGTGTCAGGACTCATTCCTGTAAACTGGAAATACTGCTCAGGGCTAAGTCCCTGCTGACGGATTCTGTTAGCAAAGTCCTGTGCCATCTGGCGAGTCTGTGACTCTATCATAGCTTCAGGAATATCCATTTTAGCTGACTCAATTACTTTATCAATGGCAGCTTCTTCTTTTGCACTCTTAGCTGTATTAGCTTTACGCTCAGAAACTCTCTTTGTAAGAGCCTCTTTATACTCAGCTACTGTATTATATTCACTTACATCCTGTACAAAATCATCATCTAACTCAGGAAGTTCCTTACGCTTAATCTCCTTAAGGGCTACCTTGAATACAGCCGGTTTTCCTGCAAGAGCCTTTGCATGATACTCTTCAGGGAAAGTAACATTTACATCAAACTCATCATTAACTTTATGTCCGACAATCTGATCTTCAAAGCCTTCAATAAAAGCATGTGAACCAAGTGTAAGAGGATAATTCTCACTCTTTCCGCCCTCAAACTGCTCACCATCCACATAGCCGTCAAAATCAATAACGGTCTCATCACCATTTACTGCAGCACCATCTTCAACTTTGATGGTTCTGGCATTTTTATTTCTGTCAATATCAATTTCATTATTAAGTTCCTCTTCTGAAACTTCCGTATCAGCCTTAGGAACCTGAACTCCCTTATATTCTCCAAGCTCAACCTCAGGCTTAGTTGCAACTGTTGCTGTAAATATAAAAGGTTTACCTTTTTCAATCTGTGTTACTTCTATTTCCGGCTGTGAAACTATCTCTAAACCGCTTTCATTAGCTGCATCCTCATAAGCTGCACCGATAATTTCATTAGCTGCATCTTCAAAAAATACTTCCGCACCATACATTTTTTCAATCATAGCAAGAGGTGCTTTTCCCTTACGGAATCCAGGAACAGCAATTCTGTTCTTCTGCTTATGATATACCTTGTTAATTGCTGCATCTAATTCTTTTGCTTCTCTTTCAATGGTAAGCTTTACCATATTTTTCTGTTCTAAGTTCTCAATCTGTACACTCATGTTTTATTATATCCTCCTTAAATTATAGCTAAATATATGCTATGACAGTATATCATTATATCATAGAGGCTTTGAAATTACAATAGTTACGGTTGTAAAGTCTTTTTATCTTCTTTTTTCCTGTGTGTCAGTTTTCCGACAATCACAAATTTTCCCAACTTAGAAGTCTTAAACTTTAGTTTCTTTTCCTTTTTATCATATTTTGCCTTTATTATATCTCCACTCTTTACATCCATCACATAAATGTTTTTTGAAGGTTTTTTCAGCTTAACAGATAAGGAAATATCTATTTTGTCATCATTTTTGAACAGTTTATCAAGACTGGTTTTGCCTGTTTTTACACTGATTTTAAAAACCTTATTACTTAGTAAAGTGGTTTTCTTCAGATTTTTCTTTAAATCCTTAGAAGTTTTTTCTTTTACACTGTCTACTTTTACTGACACAATGAGCGGTTTTACAGTTTCTTTAAAAATTGAAACTAACGAATCTTTATTTACGGAAACTTCAACCTTTTGAACCTTAATTTTAAGCCTTGCATCTTCTTCTTTCAAAAGCTCTTCAATCTTCTTTTCGGAAACTTTCGCCTTCTCCTTCTTTGAAGAATCCACAATAATCTCAGCAATTTTCTTTGTTTTTTCTACAACTGTAGTCGTATCTTCAGAAGGGGAAGTTTTTGCATTATCAAGCTTTGTCTTATTTATTTCAGACTTATTTTGCTCATTTCTCGAGGAATCAGATGCTCCGTTACCACCTCCGGAAGATGAATTGCTGCCGAAATTTTTTGTCTCATTCCTGCCATAAGACGGATTGCTGTCGGAATTATTTGAGCCATTTCCTCCATTAGACGGATTGCTGCCGGAATTATTTGAGCCATTTCCTCCATTAGACGGATTACTGCCGGAATTATTTGAGCCATTTCCTCCGTTAGACGAATTGTTTTCTGAATTTTTATTTTTTGCTTCTTTATAACTTCCATCTAAATAAACATCATTTAATAAGTCATCTCGATTTGCTATTACTCTCACAAAGACGGTAAACGGCTTAGTAATATTTAAATCCTTCTTATTGAAACTCGCTGTTGTTTCAGTTATTGGTACAATCTTCTCGGCAAGAACCTTATTTCCATCATATAGTCTTACAGAAATCTCCTTTGCTCCTGCCTTTAAAGCATTCTTCCATGTTAAGGTTACCACTCCGTTTTTTTCTTCATAGACAGGACTTTCCACTTCTCCCACTTCCGTTCTCGTATCTGAAAGGTCTGTAAGGGTGAAGCTTACTCCCTCGCTTCTTTCCGGTGCTTTATCACTAAGTACCCAAACCGAAGCAGTCATGTCCTTCGAAGTAATATTCACTTTATCATTTTGAACGGTAACGGTATTTCCTGTAAGAACATCCTTTAAAACATCGCCATTCTTAAAACCGTAACGATAGAGTTTTGCAAGTTCAATACTCTTACTTCCTCCCTTGTTACTGTTGTTTAACACAACAACGGCTCTATTTCCTTTTCCATAACGGGCATAAGCAATATACTGATTATCCTTATGGGACTGAATTTCCTCGAAAGCTCCGTAAACAAAGGCATCCTTATTCGCTTTTCTGGTTGCAATAAGAGTTTTGTGATCCCTGAACATTTCTTTTCCGGCAGAACTCCAGGTATTTACATCCCAGTTGAAAGTTCCCCTATTATGAGGATCCTTATCTCTCTTACCTATTGTACCGATTTCATCTCCATAATAAACCATAGGTACTCCCGGATAAGTCATCTGGAGGGCTGTTGCAATTTCCATCATAGCATCATTATTTGCTCCCACAAATTCCCTGTTTGCAATCCTCGCCTGATCATGTGTTGAAAGAGAGTTTGTTCCGCTTAAAACAGTCTGATATGGGAAATTTTTCACATAGTTTCTTGTGAACTTACCAATATCGGCAACGCTCATTCCACCCTTGTTATCAAGACTCTGGTCACCTAAATATTTATTTTTGCTGCTATTATGAAGAAACGGCATTAAAAATCCGCCATAATTCATCTTCGAATCCCAAGCCTTGCCATAATACCAACGGTTATCATTTTCCCAAAATTCACCTAAGATATAAGCATCGTTCTTCGTTTTTCTTACTTCTTCTCTAAACCCTTTCCAAATATCAAGGTTTGCCTTCCTCTGTTCTTCATCATTCTGATTAGCTTTATAATCCAATAATAAATTATACTTATAATCTCTAGGTCTTGTATTAACATCCTCCGCCGCATCAAGTCTCCAGCCTGCAATATTATAAGGAGCTTTCAAATAACGCTTTGCAATCGCATCATTTCCCTTATAAATGAGATTTTTCACCTCTTCTTTACTGTAATTAAGCTTTGCAAGATTTGAGTATCCATGCCAGGCATAGAAGTCAATTGCCTTTCCATCACTATCTTTATAGCCATTCTTCTCATAAAAATAGTAGTTTTCTTTATGTTTCTTAAACAGTTCACCCTCAGTACTTGTATGGTTGAAAACTCCATCCAGTACAAGGTTGATATCATTTGCTTTAGCATCTTTACTAAGGTCTGCAAGGGCATTATTTCCACCGAAATTCTTGTCCACATGGTCATAATCGTCCGCATCATATTTATGGTCACTTCCGGATTGGAAAATAGGCATTAGATAAAGAGAATCCACACCGAGATACTTAAAATATGGAATTGCCTCCCTCACACCTATTAAATCTCCTCCGAAGAACTGATTATTCCAAATCTTATCACTTTCCTCACCGTTAAACACTTCGCTTCCCCAAGAGGAAATTTCCGATGGATTGCCAAACTGCGAAACATCTTTTGACACACGGTTATTCTTACTGTCACCATCCCTAAAACGGTCTACCATAATCTGATAGAATACGGACTCTTTCGCCCAGTTCGGAGTCTTAAAGTCAGGCACAATGGAGAAACCGTGGTCTATGCCGCCGCCTTGTAAAGTCGGCTTATTATTTGTAATTCCCCTGTTATTCTCTCCTGCTCCGCCACTTATCCAGGCACTTTTCGTTCCATTAATTACCTCAAAATTATAATATTTCGTACTTGAACTTGCAGGAATTACTCCTTCCCAGAACTCAATTTTAGAATTATCATAATTTCTTGAAGTATAAAAATTACTATCTGCAATTTTTGTCATTACAACTGTTTTTGTCTGCTTATCCGCCTCATCATAATAATGCACATTTGCAGACTTAATTTCATCCTTTGCTGCTCTGAATCTTACCTTCACAGGCTCTGTCGAGCTTGGCTCAAGCGGTTCCATATAATCTGTACTCTGATCTGCAAACAAATCATCCCATTTTATATCATCAGCCTTTGCTTCTTCATCAAAGAGAATCATAAAGCTGCTGGAAGGAAGATTTAAGGCACTTTCCAAGTTACCATACTCATCTTTTTGGCTCACCTCTCTAAAGTTTGCCTCATGTAAACCTTTATCATCAAGAACAACCTTCCATTTATTCCCCGGTACCTTAGGCAGCCAAGTGATGTTTTTATCTTCCGTAGATCCGTTATAAATTACAACAATATTCTGCCACTTATCTCCACCTGCATTATTCTTTAAATGATTGTAAATCAAACCATCTTGACTCATCAGTTTGTCTACCTGCTGGTGACCTCGAATCTCTTCAGCAGAAGTCATTCTGAATGCCGGATGTTCTTTCCTTAGCTTAATCAGCCCTTTGTAAAACTCAAATACCGGTTTAAATTTTGCCTTATCCGACCAGTAAATGGCATTTGTAGTATCATCACTCTTATAACTGTTATGATCTCCCTGCTTTGTTCTAAGAATTTCAGAACCACCTTGAAAAAACGGAATTCCCTGTGAAGTAAGCACAAAGCCGCTTGCAAGAAGGGTTTTCTTAACTCTCCAGTCTGCCAACGGATCCGCTGCTAACGATTTCCCATCGAGATCTTTTCTATATCCCTTATCCGCAACATTTAAGTCCGCCTTCTCTATCTGATCCCAAATAGCATAATTATCATGTGCCTCAACATAGTTAATAATCAAGCCGGGATCACTTACCGTTCCATTAATAGATCCTTTCAAGCCCTCCTGTACCTTACCTGAATTATCTCCGTTTATTGCACCATGAACAAAGCCCCTGCCAGGATCATTATTTCCTCTCAATGCATCTCTGTAAGTATCATTAAAGGCTGCAATTCCCGTCCTGTTTTTCTTTGTCTGCTCTCCTTCCGGAAGCGGCGAATCTGCTGCTTTCCAAGGCTCACCATATACAATAATCGAAGGATCAATCTGCCTTGCCTTCTCCTGTACCTGATGCATTGTAGTGTGGTCGATGAGTGCCATAAGGTCAAAACGAAGTCCATCCACCTTATAATTATTTACCCACATCAGATTTGAGTCCACAACAAACTTACGAACCATAGGTCTTTCCGTAGCTACCTCATTTCCACAGCCGGAACCGTCCGTAAACTTTCCTTCTTCATTACTTCTAAAGTAATAGTTCGGCACGATTTTATCCATATTTGCAGTAGAATACATATGGTTATAAACCTTGTCAAGTACCACTCTGATATTCTTTTTATGAAGTGCCTGTACCATAGTTCTGAACTCTTTAATTACAAGAGTAGGATCATTTGGATTTGTAGAATAACTGCCCTCCAAAGCATTATAATTCTGTGGATCATACCCCCAGTTTCTGTTAAAATCTTTACCGTTTGACTTCTTTGCATCAAAGGTATGATTTCCGTCCTCTTCAATAGAGGCAATATCATAAACCGGAAGAAGGTGAACATGGGTCACTCCGAGTTCTTCCAAATGGTCTAAGCCCGTTTTAACCTCCACCCCGTTTCCTGTGTACCTTGTTCCACTTTGTGCTACTCCAAGGAATTTACCTTTGTATGCAGCGTTTCCGTTCCAACTGTCATGTATCGTAAAATCTCTTACATGCATCTCATATAAAATGGAATCTTCCGGATTTTTCAACTCCGGTCTAACCTCATTTTCCCAATTATCCGGTTGTAATTCTGAAGAATTAATATCGACAACATAACCTTTTTTTCCATTCAACCCTGTTGCAATCGCATAAGGATCTACAGCATAAGTCACCCTGTCTTTAATTGTAAAACTTGCCGCATCTTCATCTCTTTCTTTAAAAGATAAGCGGTACAGATAATACTTCTTATCCACATCCGTTTTATTTACCGTAATATGATAAGTTCCACTTGCACTATCATGCATCATCGCATAAGTTCCGCTTGGACTTTCCTCTGCCGTAGAAATATCTCCATAGGTTAAAAGCTCTACCTGGTGAGCAGTCGGTGCCCATACTCGGAAATTTACCTTATCTCCCTCATACCTTACTCCCATATCTCCGCTAAAGGTATAGCCGTCAAGTACATTTCTTAAAAGCACTTTACGAGGTTTTGTAAATGTTGTATTTGCCTTTACTTCCCATACTGCCCTTGGATCAAAGGTTGCTGCAAGATTGCCTGTATTAAAAATCACCTTTGTTCCTTCTACACTTGTAGTAATACCATCTTGTTTTACCCCATCGGAATAAAGTTCAAACTGAACCCCATCTACCGGTGCTTCGGTTAAATAAGCTCTTATTTCGTCTTTCGAATCCATCACTGCTGATTTAATCCTAGGACCTGAAACTGAAAATGCCTCCTTTATTGAAGTATAGACTTTCTCATCGTCTTTAATTAAATAAACATTTTTTACTCCTGCCGGAATTTCATAAGCCGGTGTCTGTTCCGCCCAATCATTTCCACCTACTTTTCTTCTTACAATCACTTTCTTTCCGGCTTCTACAAAAGCAACTTTTCCTAAATCCGTTGTCTTATTTTCAAGAAAACTTACCTGCTTGTCCGGATCCATCGGGAATACCCAATAATTCCAGCCGTCATAATTTCCGTCCTGTTTTAAGAAATGCACCGAAACTTCATTCGCATTTCCTGCCTGCTTTACAGTAATTTCCTTTTTCCCTACCTTACTTGTTTCACCGGCTTTGTATGCTTTTATTATAATCTTCGTATCTACCGGCACAGTATCTGAAACTTCCAAACGATTTTCTGAAAGGGTAACACCGCTCGGATTTCCCTCAAGTTCCCAAGTTAAATCATCAATTAATTCAATGTTCTTCTTCTCATCTATCTTTACTGCAACCAATTCAACAGGATGATTACTTGTCACCTCAGTATCGGATGCTTTAATTGTAAAATCCGCATCTGTCACAGCCGGTGCTACATGCCATTCAAAGCTGTCATTTTCATTGTCCTTGTTATATCCAACCCCGTTCATCCATTCCGGATTATTATCTTTATATATTACAAATTTATATGAACATTTTTTATTCTGCTCATACTCTTCTTTTGTTTTAGGTCTTCCCAGATCATCCATAGAAATGGAAGTTATCATCTTCCATACACTATCTTCATCTTCTTTCCATGTGAGTTTATATTTTTCACCTTGCTCCTGCGGTTTCCAGTTATTAAAATCTCCTGCAACAAAACCATGAGAATAGCCGTCCGCTTTTACCTTAAAAGTTACCTTATTTTGCTCATAATTTAGTTCACAGCTTCCCCATTTCCCATTCGCCTTTGCCTTCTCCACCCATGGTATTTGAAAAAGTGTCACCAAGAGTGTGAAAACTAAAACTAAAGATAAACTCCTCATATACCTTTTTCCCTGTTTCAACATAAATACCTCCTTGCAAAAAAGTTTCGTTATTTTTCGTAATAATTTGCCCTAGAATCGCAAATAAATACTGAAAATTTAATAAATATTTTCGATACCCCTCTAAAACTCCTTGTCATTTTACCACAATTTTATTAGTTTTTGAATAGGTTAATCGTACTTTTTTATATTTTTCCAGTGGTTTTTCGTTATTTTTTGAGGTACTCATTCCCCTTTTCGAAAATTTTACGAAATTTTATATTAATTTTCGTCATTGTTCTCCTTTAAGCATTAAGACTTTCAGAAAAATATTTCATTATATAAAAACAGACGGCAATCATATGATATAATAATCAATGTTTACCGTCTGTTTCATCCTATTATTCTAAAATTCCCTCTGTATTTTACCCCTCTATACAGAATTTTTTAAAAGCTACATTATTTTGACTCTTTTTTATATCCTATACCAAAGTCAGCCAATCTGCCTGCCGTAAATACAACGGCAGAGTTTTCCCCGTCATAATACGAGCCTTTAATCTTCCTTACTTTTCCTTTTTTATCAACATATACGGCATATAATCCGTCCGCTTTTTCGTTTTTATTAAGTGTGTAAGGAATGAAAGCTGTTATTTTTCCTTTTCCGAGGCTTGTTATCTTTTTCTTTCCCTTTAAATAACTTAGGCTTATGGCAAGGACAGGTCTTTTTCCTATCTGCTTTTTAGCCTGTTTGGAAAGCTTTTTAACAGGAGAGATACTTAATACAATACCTCCCTTACTCTTTTTCTTTATCTCGGAAACGGCTTTTTTATCAAACACCGTTTTTGAAATAGGACTGTCTATGGTAAGGCTGCTAACTTCTTCATTTACAATTTTTTCTAAAGCATTTCCGGTAAGATTTACCTTTACTTTATTAGTACCCTTTGGCATATCTACCTTTAATTCAAGAGCTATTTTATCTGCTTTCTTACCGTTTTTCAGGACTTCTTCTTTTGCCTTTTTAATAGCATTTTCTATTACCTTTTCGGAAATTTTGGCAGTTGCTGTTTTATTTTTTCCTTTTTTTGCTTCTATGCTAATTTCCGCTTTTGCAGGTACGGAGATTTTATCGGAGTCTGCCGTTTCATTCTTATCATCTTTAGAAACTTTATTTTCTTCTTTAGGTGATGTTCCGTCTGATGATGATTCTCCTGATGTTGTTCCGCCTGATGTTGTTCCTCCTGATGCTGTTCCGCCTGATGTTGTTCCTCCTGATGCTGTTCCGCCTGATGTTGTTCCTCCTGATGTTGTTCCACCTGATGTTGTTCCACCTGATGAGCCACCTGAGTAACCGCCACCGTTTGCACTGTAATTAGCTCTTACTGTAACCGCCTTTGCAGGCATTGTAAAGCTTGTTGTTTTTGATGAGGCATTTGCAAAAACTACTCCGTCTGAGCCTGTCCAGTTTGTAAATGTATAACCTGACCTGTCATTTGCCGTTATATTAACTTTCTGTCCCTCGCTGTACTTGCCGCTTCCTGTTCCGTCAACTACATTTACTTCATAGACTGCATCTACAATTTTCAGTACACCTTTTTCGTATGTGACCATGTAGTTGTTTGCTACATCTTCATTGTTTGAATTTTTAAGTTCACCGCCACTTACTGTTATCTCGTACTCGCCTGTATAGTTTGTATCTGCTACACTTGCTGCAAAATCAGGATTCTTAAAGTTATCTCCGTTTGCAAGGCTTTTATCTACTTCTTTCTTGTTGTAGGTAAATTCCGGTCTATTTTCGCCTTTTACTACCTGCTTATCTTCTGCTTTTACGGTTATTTTTCTCTTATTTACGGTAACAGTTACACTTCTTTCTGCTTCGTTGTAAGTAGAGTTCCCTTCCTTTTTAGCTGTAACAGTAACTTTTCCTGCTCCTATAATTGTTGCCTTATTTCCTTCTATTTTAAGCACTCCGTTATTAGCAGGCACGCTGTAAGTTATTTTTCCGTTTCCACTTCCGCCTGTAACAGATAAGATAAATTTGCTGTCTCCGTAAGTCTTATCAGGAATTGATGCAAACAAAAGTGGAGCCTGACTTTGCTTCCTTGTATCTATGTTTTTAACAGCACTTTCAGCGTTGTAATTAGTATCTCTTTCATACTCCGCTTTAATTTCGTACGCTTTTTCTTCTACATTCTCCCATTTATAAGAAGCTTTCCCATCTTCCAATGCTACTGTATCAAGAACTGTAAAACTTCCGCCGTCTTTATACGAAAATTTTACATTTCCACTCGGTTTAACAGTACCGTTTGCTCCTGTTATTTCTGCAAAAAGTGTAACTACTTTATTTCCCGACTCTACCGATATATTTGCTGTAAGATTTATAGTAGGATTTGCCTTTGAAACTGTAACCGTAACATTCTTTTTCTTATCTATGTCTGCAATTGCTTCATAGTTTTTAAGTGTTTTTTCACTTGGAGTAAATACTACTTCATAGCCTGTATTATTTACCGTAGGAATGATATTTCCGTCTTTCCAAGCAAAAGTGCCGTACTCTGTGCTTCCGCCTGTAAGATTGCTTTCGGATAATTTCTGTCCGTAGGTCAGATTACTTGCATCCGGGAAGGTAAGAGCCGGTGCAGCAGCTTTTGCTATCGTTATTTTAAGTTCTGCACTTGTTTCGTTATAGTTCTTATCTTCTGCCTTAACAGCCTTAACCGTTACCTCTCCTGCTCCTATAATTCTTGCAGTAGAGCCGTTTATGGAGAGTACACCATTATTTGCAGGTGCAGTGAAAGTTACTGCTCCTTCTCCGCTTCCGCCTGTTGTTGTCAAATTAAAATCATTATCGTCATATTTTTTGCCTGAAACATCTGTAATGCTAAATGCTGCCTGATTAGCTTTTTTGATTTCAAAGCCTGCTTTGGCAGATGCAGCATTTTTGGTTTCGGTTTCTGCTATATCAGCCTTTACCCAGTATTTACCTGCATTTTTAGGTACTTTGCCATCACTTACCGCACCGCTGTTAGCATTAGTAGTCTTAACAGTGCAGGTTTCATCTGTAAAATATTCGTAGGTTAGTGTTCCGCCACCTGTATTTCCTGTTACTGTCGGTTCTTTGGCATTTTCCCCAAAAGTCCAGTCCTCAAGCTTTACCGTAAATGCAAGTGTGGTTTTTTTCTCAAAAACCGCCTTAATTTCTACATCGCTTTCAGGCATAGTGAATTTATTATTTGTACTTATCTGTAAATCTCTTGGAGATACTGCTTGCCAGCCTTTAAAGTAATTACCTCTGTCCGGGGTAGGGGTAAGCATAATTTCCGTACCCTTTAGGGCTTCCTCCGGATTAGCTTCCGCCATTCCATTGCCGATATTTGCTATAGTGGTACGGTGGATTTTCTTAATCTCAACTTCTGCCGCTTCGCTTGCAAAGCTATTTTCTGTTGGAGCTATTCTTACTAAATATTTGCCCGGTGCAATACCCTCCGTTTTACTTTCCGTACACGGCTTCCAATCGTTTGAAGAAGAAAGTGTATACTCCATATTATCTGTAGTGCCTGTGATTTTACCGTCATTTTTCCCATAATTGGCTTCGTCCGCTCCGTTTACTGCCGTCATAACAGGGCGGGTAGGGATAGGTAAACTCTGATTTTCACTTTCAAAAAAGCTGTCATCTTCCTTTGCCTTTATAGATAAGGTTTTAGAAAGCCACTGCTCTTTTATGTCGATTTTTCCCTCAGTCGGTTTGTCTATATCTTCCTTGTGGGTATCAAATCGGATTAGGTACGAAATAGCGGCATCAAGATTTGTAAGTTTTTCCGCTCTATAGTCTATGGCGGCGGTAGGGGTAGGATAGTGTTTATCCATAAGCTTTCCGCTTCCTGTTATATCGTTTCCGCTTATTTCACTGCCTTTTTTTTCTTTATCTTGCCGTTATTTTCTAAAGTGCCGTTGTTTTCTAATTTCGCACTATGATTCAGCTCAAGGGTTTTCCCCTGCGGAATGGTTAATTTACTGCCGCTTGGAATTTCAAGGGTGTCTCCGCCACCCACACTAAAATCATACAATAATTCCTGTTCGCCATAGACCTTGCCGCTTGTGCCTTTAAATATGATTCCTTTCCAGTTAGCTTCATCTGAAGTATCAGAAATACTATTAGCTTTGATTAAGGCTTTGCCGTCAGCTCCTGTACGAAAGCTTCCTGTCGCTCCGCCATCACCTGCGCCGATGCCCGCTCCGAACCGAGAGTTTGCAATTACTTCGCCACCCGTTATCTTTATACTGCCGCCATCTTTATCCTCACTTCCTCCGATACCTGCATTGTAATCGCTTGTTGTGGCAGCTATTTTACCTGTATTTTCTGTGAGCATATCGGTCTGTGCGTATATAGTTAAAGAATTTCCGGCAGATACATCTATTCCTTTTTTTGCTGTAAGTGCCGCCTTATCCGCCAAAATCAGATGGACATTTCCCGTTACCGTAATTCTGTCATTTATTGTAACAGCCTCTTTTACCACATACCATTTAGGATTTAAATCAGAGCTGCCCTCTCCTAAAGCCGTCATAGTATCCCTCACATCTTCTGCGGATACTGTTTTTATTTCTTTTTCATCCCTGTCATAATACTCTACACTCGCCACTATATCAGCAAAGGCTTCCACCCTTATCTGGGTAAATATCACTGAAAAGGCTATAAGGCAGGCTATTACAGCCCGTACCCCCCCCCCCTAAAAATTTTTACATTACTGCTTTGAGTATACATTTTGTTACCTCCTGTTTTTAGAAAATTTCTTGTCGCTATTATTATGGTACAAGTGACATCCATATCATTATATAATAAATATTTTAAATTAAAAACTACGAAAAATGTCATTTTAGATGACATAATTCGTAGTTGACAAATTGATTGAAATGTGCTTATTCTGAAATTTCATCCAATACAGCTTAAATCTAAACCAATGACAAGGTTTTTGCCTCAATAATCTCCTTAACTTCTTCCACATCCTTATCTATTGTTTCTGCTATCTCTTCTACTGTAAAGCCCTTATTGTACATTTTAATGATAATTCCTGCTTCTCCTTCTGCTATTCCTTCTACTATTCCTTCCGCTCTTCCTTCTACTATTCCTTCCGCTCTTCCTTCTACTATTCCTTTCGCTATTCCTTCTGCTATTCC